>CAYQMY010000226.1:0-3422 GCA_964418735.1 uncultured Oscillospiraceae bacterium
TATCGCATGATGACCTCGCGCAGTGAGTACCGCCTTATACACAGGCAGGACAATGCAGACATTCGCCTTTCGCATATCGGCAGGCGAATTGGACTTATATCCGAAGAAAGGTACAACGCGGTACTGAAAAAGTACGAAGATGTCGAGAATGAACTAAAGCGTCTTGAAAAAACGCATCTCGCGCCGACAGAGGCGCTGGGTGAAGCGCTTGTTCGCTGCGGCACGACGCCGCCGCTGTCAGGAGTGAGCCTTGCCGATTTGCTGCGACGTCCGCAGGTCGGGTATGCTCACCTGACGCCATTTGACAAGAACCGCCCGGAGCTTCCCCGCGAGGTTTTTGAGCAGGTTGAGATTGCCCTAAAATATTCGGGCTACATTGAAAAACAGCTTAAGCAAATAGAGGATTTCAAGCGCATGGAGTCGCGGAAGCTCCCTGAGGATATGGATTACCTGTTGCTTGAGGGGCTGCGCAAGGAGGCAAGGCAGAAGCTCGATAAGATACGCCCCTCGAACATCGGGCAGGCCTCAAGAATTTCGGGCGTCAGCCCCGCTGACATTGCGGCGCTGATGATTTATCTTGAAAGGCGAAAGTAATGGAAAAGGTTGTTCTGGGCTTGTCCGGCGGAGTGGATTCCGCCGTTTCAGCCTCGATATTGAAAAAGCGCGGGTTTGAGGTACACGGCGTGTTCCTTGATATTGGCGTGGTCAGTCCAAACGATGCGGCGGCAGCTGCGGAAAGGCTTGGCATAAGCTTTGAGGCCTTGCCCATTGCCGAAGAGCTTGATGAGCTTGTCTGCCGTCCCTTTGCCGAGGCATACCTTGAGGGAAAAACTCCGAGCCCCTGTATTCTTTGCAATCCGAGGGTGAAGTTTCCGTCACTTATAAAGGTGGCCGACAGAATCGGCGCGAAGCTTGTTGCTACGGGGCACTATGCGAGAACTGAGCTCGACGAGGAAACCGGCAGAACGCTGCTGCTTAAAAACCCGCCTGCCAACGACCAGAGCTATATGCTGTCCTATCTCAGTCAGGATATCCTGCGCCGCATTATTTTCCCGCTCGGAGGAATGGAAAAGAGCGAGGTGCGTAAGATAGCCGCTGAGCTTGGGCTTACGGTCGCATCCAAGCCCGACAGCATGGAGATATGCTTTGTTCCGGAAGGCGACTACGCCGCATATATTGAGAGGCGTTTTGAGACTTTGCCCGAGGGCGATTTTGTTGACGGAGAGGGGAAAATCCTTGGACGCCACAAGGGAATACACCACTACACGGTCGGACAGCGCCGGGGGCTGGGCGTTTCGGCGGGGCATCGCCTGTTCGTATCAAAAATAGACCGCGAACGCAATGAGGTGGTTTTGCTGCCAGAGGGCAAGGGAATAAAGGAAATCCGTGTTAAGAGCATCAACTGGATAGCTCTCGATAATCCCAAAGCGCCTTTCAAGGCGAGCGTCAAGGTGCGGCATTCAAAAATCGAGTATCCCGCGCTTGTTACTCCCATAGATGACGTAGCAAGGGTATGCTTCGAAGAATATATGCGCCCGCCGGCACCAGGACAGACAGCGGCGTTTTACGAGGGCGACACAGTGCTCGGCGGCGGAGAAATCATGTCGGCTGAGGCTTGCTGACCGGGCTGAAGCTTCCGAATTTACAAAATATTGTTTAATTACTATTTACTTTAATATAATTCTGTGATAATATTCTATCTCTGAGGGTATGTTAATAACACTCTCAACTTGTCCCTGTGCTTAGTTTCGGGATAATCCGGACTTTTCCGGAGCCTTTCGACCTGATACTCAGCCTGTGGACAGATAATAAAGAAAGGAAGAAACAAAATGATTACCAAGGATCAGAAAACAGCAGTTATTACAAACAACCGCACCCACGAAACAGATACCGGCTCGCCCGAGGTTCAGATTGCCATACTCACAGAGCGTATAACTCAGCTGACGGAGCACTTTAAGGTTCACAAGAAGGACAACCACTCCCGTCAGGGTCTTTACAAGATGATCGGCCAGCGCCGCAGCCTTCTTGACTACCTTGCCAAGAAGGATATAGAGCGTTACAGGGCCTGCATAGCTAAGCTCGGCATCAGAAAGTAGTTCTTTAAACGGGCGGCCTTCGGGCCGCCCATAAAAACATTTACCGCACGGAGAGCCGAAGCTGCTTTAGCAGTTGAAGATACGTCCGAACATTCGGGGGCAGCTTCAAGTGCTAAAAAGCAGAGGCAGAATTTCTCCGTGACGACGAAAGGAGAAAGTATGATAATAAACAAAAGAGAATTTAATGACAAAAAGGTTTACAGCATGGATTTTTGCGGCCGCCCGCTCTCGTTTGAGACCGGAAAGCTTGCGGAGCTCTGCAACGCGGCGGTTCTGGTAAGATACGGCGAGACCACGGTGCTTGTCGCCGCGACAGCCTCCGCAAAGCCGAAAATAGGCATAGACTATTTCCCGCTTTCCGTGGATTTCGAAGAGAAGCTTTACGCCGTGGGACGTATTCCCGGCGCCTTCCTTCGCCGCGAGGGCAGACCTTCCGAAAGAGCGGTGCTCTCCGGACGCCAGATTGACCGTCCGATGCGCCCGCTTTTCCCCTCCGACCTCAGAAACGACGTCGTGATTTCCTGCACAATACTGTCGGTTGACCCCGACTGCAGCCCCGAAATTGCAGCCATGCTCGGCGCTTCCGCCGCGGTTTCGATATCCGATATTCCTTTCAACGGACCTATCGGCGGAGTTGTACTTGGCTATCTCGATGGAAAATATATCTTCAATCCTACGGCTGCCGAGAAGGATTTGTCTCAGATGACAGTAACGATAGCGGCAACTATGGAAAAGATAGTAATGATTGAAGCTGCAGCCAACGAGATTACCGAGGAAGTCATGTATAAGGGTATCATCGAGGCTCACAATGTAATAAAGCCAGTAATCAGTCTTATAAACCAGATGGTTACCGAAATCGGCAAGCCCGACTTCACCTACGACCACAGCTCCTTTAACTTTGAGCTGTTCGACAAGATTGTCGAGAAGTTCCTGCCCGATGTAGAGCACTGCATGGACACGGATGACAAAAACGTCCGCGAAGAGCGCTACAACCTTGTCATAGACAAGATGATAGAGGCCTTCGGCGAGGCATATCCCGAGATTAACACGCTGATGCCCGAAATCACCTATAAGATTCAAAAGAAGGTCGTCAAAAGCTGGCTTCTCGACGGCAAGCGCGTCGACGGAAGAGCGATGAACGAAATTCGTCCGCTGGCTGCCGAAGTCGGCCTTATTCCCCGAGTCCACGGCTCCGGACTTTTCACCAGAGGCCAGACTCAGGTTCTGTCTATTGCTACGCTTGACACGATAAGCGCCGCGCAGAAGCTTGATACGATCTGGGAGGAGACCTCTAAGAGATATATTCACCACTACAACTTCCCGTCC
>CAYQMY010000227.1:0-3398 GCA_964418735.1 uncultured Oscillospiraceae bacterium
GAGTTCTTTTGAGCAGCGGAATTTCTCCCTGCGTGATAATCCCCGCCGACGGCAGCGAAAACTTCCTCTATATGATACTGCCGGTCAGACTTAAGGCGGGCGAATAAGAAAAAAAGGCGGAGTTTTATGGAAATCATAAAAATCAGCACGGAATTTATAAAGCTTGACGCACTGCTTAAGTTTAGCGGCATCGCCGAAACAGGGGGCGACGCGAAGCTTATAGTACAGGACGGAGAAGTATCGGTAAACGGAGAAATATGCACTCAGCGCGGTCGAAAGATCCGCGCTGGCGATATTATTAGGGTAGGCGATCTTGAATTCTCCGTTGAGGCGGAATAAGTAATTATGTTTATTGAGCGTATTGCAATTGAGGGATTTAGAAACTTCGGAATGCTTGAGGCACAGTTTGACCGCGGTATAAACGTTATTACCGGAGGCAACGCGCAGGGCAAAACGAATTTGCTTGAGGCGATTTTTTATCTTTCGTCCGCAAAGTCCTTCAGGGTTCGCGGGGACAAGGATTTAGTCGGTTTTGACTGCAGCTTTGCGAGGATAGAAGCGGACGTATCCTCTAAGTACAGGGAAAACAATATTGAAATAAGGCTTTATAAGGACAAACGGCGGCAAATTTTCCTAAACGGAGTCAAACAGACCTCTTCACAGGAGCTACCGGAGCGTCTTGGCGTGGTGCTTTTCTGTCCCGAAGATTTGAATATTATTCGAGACGGCGCGGCTGCAAGAAGGAGATTTATGGATCTCGCCATATGTCAGCTGCGCCCGAAGTATGACGCGGCGCTTTCAGAGTACAACAGACTTTATGACCACAAGACCAGAATTCTACGCGACTGGCGCGAAAAACCCTCTCTTCTTGAAACTCTTGACGATTTTTCGCTCAGAATGGCAAAAATATCCGCAGAGCTTATATATTATCGTTCGTCCTGGTGCGACAGACTCCAAAAAGAGGCTGAGGAAATGCACTCAGAAATATCCGGTCAGGGCGAAAGGCTAAAACTCAGCTACAAGACGGTCAGCACTATCAAAGACCCGAGGGGCATTAAGCCGTCGGAGCTTTTTCCGCTTATTCTAAGGCATCAGGAGGAGCACAGGCAGGCCGAGCTTGATTCCGGCCTTTGTCTTACCGGTGCTCACAAGGACGATATAGAAATCGAAATAAACGGTAATCTGGCAAAAAGCTTTGCGTCTCAGGGTCAGGTAAGGACGGCAGCGCTATCTCTTAAGCTCGCTGAAAGAGAGATAAGCCGTGTAGACCGGGGTGAGACGCCGGTTCTTCTGCTTGACGATGTTTTAAGCGAGCTTGACGAGCGTCGCCAGGACTTTGTTCTTAACCACATAGGCGGCGGACAGGTATTTATTACCTGCTGTGAGGATAAAAGCACAACGCAGCGCATGGGGGATAAGCTTTTCTATATGAAAAGCGGTCAGATATCTTGCTCTTAGGAGGTCTTATATTTTATGTACCTGCATCTCGGTCAGGATATGGTCGTTCGAAAATGCGATATTCTGGGAGTTTTCGATCTCGACAACACCAGCCATTCCCATATTACACGGCAGTTTCTCGAGAAAGCGGATAAAAGCGGGAGAGTAAGGGATATAAGCGGTGAACTTCCGCGCTCGTTTATAGTTACAGCTGATGGTGAGTCCCTTGTTTATCTGTCTCAAATCAGCACTTTAACACTCCTCAGGCGTTTTGAAACCGGCGGAGTCGATTAAAGCGCTTAATTAAGATGTTACACTAAGCCAACAATCCAAAAAAGGTGGTCAATATTTTATGTCACATAAGGATAAGAATCCTGATATCAGCTATCCGGAGCAGAAAATTGAGGTGGTCGAGCTTGAGCGCGAGATGAAGCGATCCTATATCGATTACGCGATGAGTGTTATCGTCGGCAGAGCGCTGCCCGACGTGCGCGACGGCCTGAAGCCTGTACACAGGCGTATTCTTTACACCATGTATGAGGATGGCCTTGGCTCGGATAAGCCCTACAGAAAGTCCGCAACAACCGTCGGTGCTGTGCTCGGTAGCTATCACCCTCACGGTGACGCCTCGGTTTACGACGCGCTTGTTAGAATGGCGCAGGACTTCTCACTTCGCTATCCTCTTGTCGACGGACACGGAAACTTCGGTTCTATAGACGGTCATCCCGCAGCTGCCTACCGTTATACTGAGGCCAGAATGGCGAAGCTCGCCAACGAGATGCTGAGGGATATCGAAAAGGATACAATCAATTTTATTCCGAACTTTGACGAGCGCAAAAAAGAGCCGCTGGTTTTGCCCTCGCGTTTTCCGAACCTGCTGGTTAACGGTTCTTCGGGTATAGCCGTCGGTATGACTACAAATATACCTCCGCACAATCTTCGCGAGGTGATTAACGCGGCTATCTGTGTGATAGAAAACCCCGAGGCCGAGCTTGACGACCTTATGGAGCATGTAAAGGGGCCTGATTTTCCGACCAAGGGCGTTATTATGGGTAGGGCCGGAATCCGCGCCGCCTATTCTACGGGCCGCGGCAGAGTAAAGGTTCGTGCACGCACCGAGATGGAGGAATTCGGACAGAACAGGACACGAATAGTTGTCACCGAAATTCCCTATCAGGTAAATAAGACAAGGCTTATCGAGTCTATAGCCGATCAGGTCAAGGAAAAGCGCCTTGAGGGTATCTCCGGGCTTCGCGACGAATCCGACCGCGACGGCATGAGGATAGTTATTGAGCTTAAGCGCGACGCAAACCCGCAGGTTGTTTTAAACCGCCTTTTCGCTTCAACTCAGCTTCAGGTGACCTTTGCTATAGTGCTTTTGGCGCTTGTAAACAATCAGTCTCAGCCTAAAATACTATCTCTGCGTGAAATACTCGACGAATACGTCGCCTTCCAGCGCGAGGTTATCACAAGGCGCACCAGATACGACCTCAAAAAGGCCGAGGAGCGACTGCACATACTCGAAGGCCTGCGTATTGCCACTGACAATATAGACGAGGTAATCCAGATTATCCGCACAAGCTATAACAACGCCAAAGAGCGCCTTATGGAGCGCTTCTCACTTAGCGATATCCAGGCCCAGTCAATCCTTGATTTGCAGCTCAAGCGCCTTCAGGGACTTGAGAGAGATAAGATTGAGGCTGAGTACAGCGAGCTTTTGGAAAAAGTGGCGTATTATAAAAATCTTCTCAGCAACATTCACCTTATCGACGAGGTGCTTGTGACCGAGCTTAAGGATATCCGCGACAAGTACGGCGACGACAGACTTACCGAAATTGCCGTAGTCGAGGATGAGATTGATATTGAGGACCTTATCGACGAAGAGGAATGTGTCTATACGCTTACTAACGCCGGTTATATAAAGCGCATGCCCGCGAACACCTACCGCGCACAGCGACGCG
>CAYQMY010000228.1:0-3390 GCA_964418735.1 uncultured Oscillospiraceae bacterium
CAGGCAAGGCTCTCGACTGGCTCAACGACATGCAGGAGGGCACAATCAACATCTCTAGAAGACGCCAGATGAACTAGCTTTCTAGGGGGTATCCAATACCCCCTAGATACGAGCCTGACGGCTCGATACCCCCGGTCGCGCACGATTTGCGCGGGCTGAGGTATTTTTCCGAGAAGTGAATTCCCAGAAAAATAGTTTTGATTACCCTGCGAGGGGTTTTATCCAGCAAAAGACTGGGTTTCCGAACACGGAAACCCAGTCTTTTAGTATTATAAGCAATATACTATTTGCCCTCGGGTTTAGGGCAGCTCTCCCTGAAAATTACCGAGGATGAAATAAGCTTTCTCTCCGTAGGTGCCATGGGATTCACCATGAGGTCCGAAATCAGCAAGACCGCCTCACGTGCAAGCTCCGTAGTCGGAAACTGTATTGAGGTCAGGGTCGGGCGGCAGGTTTCAGGCAGGAAGTTGTCTCCGAAGGTAATAATCTCAATATCTTCGGGAACCCGAACTCCGGCGTTGGTTAGGGTATTCATAAACCTCGCCGCCAGAATGTCGTTCTGGATAAAAACCGCCTCAGGAAACTTCCCGCTATTAAGCATATCCTCCGCCGCTGCGCCGCCGAGAAGCGACAGGACATTTATACTGTTTATTCCCTTTATCTTCTTTTTATATGGTTCGATAACCTGCACATTCATGCCAAATTCCTTGCAGGCATCCAAGAAACCTATGCCGCGATTTTTTACGTTATGGTCATCGCTGGCGTTTTGATGATTAATTATGGCAACCGACTTCATCCCCTTTGCCGCAAAAACCTCCGCTGCCCTTCTGCCGGCCTTATAGTTGTCCACCGCAACCATAGAATACTTCTCGGTTTCTCCGAAAAGCACCAAAATCGGGCTTCGAATGTCCAGAGAGTTAATATAGTCGATATCGATATCGCATACCGGCGGTACGACAACGCAGTTATACTGACCTCGAGTTAAAATATCCTCTACCTTCTTCATTTGACCTGTCCTGTAGGGCTCTATCACAAACCGCATCTCCCGTGCCTTGTGTTCATCGAAGAGCGTCTGAGCCTCATATAGAAACACATTCAAAAAGGTTGAGCTCTGAACGAGCCCCCAAAAAAAAGCGACTTCGGGCAAATTCGAGCCGCCGCCGCTCGATAGCTTTTTTGCGGCAAGATTGGGTATGTACCCCAGCTCCTGCGCAGCAAGCATAACCTTTTCGGAGGTCTTCTGCGATATTCGCATTTCCTCCCCCTTGCCGTTAAGCACCAGTGATACCGTACTGACCGAAACATTTGCCTTATTTGCGACATCTGAAATGCTGACCACAGGACTTCACCCTTTCACACGAAAACAATTTATTCGCCATATATGGAAAGCTCTGAAAATCGGACGGAATTGGCCTTGCAAGGCCGCAGCTTAGAAAAAATGATTTTTTCTATTATACATTAATTATTAAACATGTACAACAATACAAGCTTTTCTTTATCAAAAAAAATGACTATGTTATGGGTTGACATTTATTTAATAATTATTTAATATTATATTAACAATGAAAAACGGTGAGAATATTTTCGCTAAATCGTTTTAGTATCTCGTCGGCTTTTCAAACCGACCGTTCGTAACGGAACTTTGCAGTTTGCGATTAATATTTTACGAGGAGGAACATCATGAAGAAAACAGCAAAATGGCTTTCCCTTTTACTTGCAGTTGTGATGATTATGTCACTGGCGGCTTGCTCCGGCAAAAGCGCCGCACCCTCGGCAGCTCCAAAGCCTACTGAAGCGGCCAGCGGCGGCACGCTGTCAATTGTCAGCGGCGGCACGCTGAGCAACGTTCTCGGCTATCCTATAGCCGGCGGTTTTATCGAGCACTTCGTAAGCTGCCCCGCTATTGAAACCCTCGGACGCTATAATGAAAAGGGCGACATTGTCGGCTGGCTGGCAAAGGAAATCAAGGCCGATCCCGCCGGACTCAAGGTTGTGCTTGAGCTCAATCAGGGCATCAAGTTCCATGACGGCACAGACTTCAACGCCAAGGCCGTCTGCGACGTATGGACGATAACCAAGAACAACGGCTACAGCAATAAGTTTACTAACGTTGGAAGCTACGAGGCTACCGGTGACTATCAGGTAACCGTTAAGCTGACTTCCTGGGCTTACGATACTGTCAACCGCCTCTGCGTAGAAGCGGGCTGGATGTTCTCCCCCACAAACTTCAACAGTATCGGCCTTGAAAAGATGTACACTAAGATAGTCGGTACAGGTCCGTTCACCTTAAAAGACTATAAAATCGGCGAAAGCGTAGAATATGTCAAGAACTCCGCCTACTGGATCAAGGGTCAGCCCTATCTTGACGGCATTAAGTTTATTATCACTAAAGATCATACCTCTGCTGCAAATATCCTCAAGAGCGGCGGCGCACAGGTTATGACCAACTTTGACGCCAAAACCTTCTCTGAGCTTACAAAAGCCGGATTCCAGCGCCTCGGAGTTGACACCTGCATCTCCCCGACCCTCTTCGGCGTATTCTTCGCCAGCGGCAACCAGAAGGATGCCATGAGCAAGCTTGAAGTCCGCCAGGCCTTTTGCCATGCCATCGACACCGCGGCCATCAATAAGGCATTTACTTACGGCACAGGCGCAACAACAAACCAGCTCGCAGTTAAGGGCACCAAGGAATATAACGACAAGGTTGTCGGTTACCCCTACAGCGTTGAAAAGGCCAAGGAGCTTCTGAAGAAGGCCGGCTACAGCGACACAAATAAGCCGACAGTTACCCTGACCTATCAGGCAAAGGACTCCGACCTTTACGTCTCAATTCAGGGATACCTTCAGACCGCCGGCTTTGACGTAAAGCTTGACGCCGTCGATTCCACCGTATACGCGGACCGTATTGTTGTCGGCCGCAGCGCCCCCTTCCAGAGCGTCGCCCAGTGGATGGCTCCCACCAAGATGGAAAACTGGACCCGTTACTTCACCGAAAAGCCCTCCACAATGATTGTAAACTGCATCGATCTAAAGCAGGCCGGCGTAATCGACACCTATAAGGATATTATGTACAACACCGACTCCGCTAAGCAGAAGGAAGCGGCAATGAAGCTTCAGAAGCTAATCGTTGACGATTACTGCCTCTTCTTCCCGCTTTACACCAGCCCGAACCTTGTTGCCGGAACCGCAAAGGTACAAAATTCCGGCATAGGCATGACCTACATCTCAGCCTGGACCCCCGAATCAACTAAGCTTGCCAAATAATTAATCTAAACCATGATGAATTCGGGAACCGCCCGCTCTTAATTCCCGGGCGGTTTCCGTATTTTCACACAAGGGAGCGACTATGGTTAAATACATAATCAAGAGGCTTCTGCAGACCATTGTGAT
>CAYQMY010000229.1:0-3378 GCA_964418735.1 uncultured Oscillospiraceae bacterium
CCTTCGCCATATGAAAGGGATAATAATGCGGAGAGGGTCAAAAGAACTTCTAAGGGACTTGAAATAAAGACACCCAGCATTCTACAGAAGAAATACATAAAAAAAGCTACGGACGTGAAAAAGCCCGCGATTTGCTATGGCCAAATCGCGGGCTTTTTCTACCATTTAGATAAGACTCCAAAATTTGTTGGGTGTCGTTCGCCCCCATGTTCTCCATTTCGGATTTAAACAAAAACGAAATGGAGGACATGTAACGTGTTAAAAATTAATCTGCGGGATTATTACCCGTTTTATCAAAATGACTGTTTTGTCGATATTCCGGTGGAAGTGGCCGAAGCTATGCAGGAGTTTGACCGAAAGGAGAATGCTCATCAGCGGCGTATATACCGGAACAAAGCCCAGTACTCACTCAACCAGGGAGACGGAATTGAGCATGACGTATTATTTGTATCCCTTTCACCCTGGGAGATATATGAGCGCAAGGTTACATACGCGCAGCTCCATGCAGCCATTGCCGCGCTGCCGGACAAGCAGGCAAAACGTATCTACGCTCATTTCTTTTTAGAGATGAGTAATACTGCTATCGCCGAGGCTGAAGGTGTCAACGAAGCTTCAGTCCGCGATGCCATTGAACGCGGACTGAGGAACATTGAAAAATTTCTAAAAAAATATTACTAAAGCTCCCTCGATTTTGCCCTAAAAATGTCACGGTTATTGAGAGGATGTTTTATAACTCTCAACTGAAACTTGAAAATTGAATAAAGGATATGCCGGATACGTTGTATGCGTGAGCCGATGAGGAAAAGCCGAGCGGCAGGTACGCCATGACCCACAAAGGGAGAGCGAGCAATACTGATGCCGCAGGCAGGCCGTAGCTGGTCTGCTGGCGATGATCTCATGCGTCCGATAATGATACTTCCGTTCAGTCACAGCCCGAGCGTTAAAAGCGTCGCAGGCAATGAGGACGGCCCGCCATAAGCATGGGGGGAGGTGTGATTCCTATGAGGGTGGCCAAGCTACCGCCCATTCCGGATATTTGGAGATTAAATGTAAACCGAAATTGAGCAGGACACCCGCGCCGATAATTTGTCGCATGAGACCACTATGGTTATGCAGACGTGAAAAATCGGCGCGGCTGCTTCTTCAACTAAAGTATAGGAGGCTTGTGCCATGGTTAATAAAGCAGATATCCCTCTAAATGAAATAGACCGTCGAAAACTTGATGATCATACCATCCAAAGTGTATATCAAGCTGGGTACAGCGTTATTACGGTCAATAGCATATTCGGCAACAAAGAAAGCTTCTCCGATCTGCTGTGCCGGATTATCCAAAGAAAACTGGATTCGGAGTCTATTACTTGAACAGCCTGATTTTTTGCAGAATTCCTGCTCCCTTGCTATAATGCAGGCGGAACAGTTTATCCGCAATCTTGCTGTTTTGTGATTTTAAGGAGGAACCTATGAAATTGCAAAACGCCTATGATGTGGGAATTTATTGTCGCCTCTCACGGGACGACAATAACGGCAATCTGGAAAGTATGAGCATCGCCAACCAGCGCCAAATGCTCATAGACTATGTGAAAGAGAAGGGGTGGACCCTGCGGGAGATTTACACCGACGATGGCTATTCCGGAACAAACTTTGAGCGTCCCGACTTTAAACGTATGCTTCGGGATATAGCAGATGAAAAAATCGACTGCGTAATCACCAAGGATTTATCTCGTCTGGGAAGGAACTATTCTAAGGTCGGATACTATACCGACGAGTTCTTCATCGAACAGGGCATCAGGTTTATCGCTGTCAACGACAGCTTTGATTCCATGAGAGAGGAAGAAAACGAAATAGCTCCATTTAAGAACGTCCTGAACGAATGGTATCCGCGTGACATATCCAAGAAGGTGCGGCAGGTCAAAAAATCCGCCGCAAGGCAGGGAAAGTTTATGGGCAGTCAGGCTCCCTACGGTTATAAAAAGTCGCCCGAGGATAAGCACATTCTGATTATTGACAAACCGGCTGCCACTATCGTTCGCCGCATCTTCAACGAGTTCGTTTCCGGAGACAGCGCACGGATGATTAGCGAACGGCTTAATCGGGAAGGCTTTGATTGCCCTCGTTTCTATCATGCAAAGTATGCCGGAGGACAGACACCAAAGCCCAATGATAATAACAATTGGGGCAGTACGAGCATTTTTCAAATGCTTAAAAACCAGGCGTACATTGGCAATATGGTTCAGGGAAAGCGCCAGGTAGCATCCTTTAAGACAAAAAAGCGGCGCTGCGTTGATCGGGAGAATTGGATTACAGTTGAGGGGACGCATGCCCCAATTATCGATCACGAGTTGTGGGACAGAGCACAAAAGCGCATAGTCAATAAGGGCCATCGTGTTCAGCGTAGACGTGAAGACAAAGAACATAGTTTATTCGCAGGAGTACTTCACTGTGCCGATTGTGGCTCAATTCTGGCTTACACGACAAAACATCTAAAGGACAGTACGATAGGCGTTTACCGCTGTACGCGCTATGTCAACAACGGCAAGACCGCTTGTTCAGTACACTACATACAAGAAGATAGCCTTGTCGCATTTGTTCTGAATGACATCCGGCTCCACGCAAGGCTGGCTAATGCCGAGCGCGAGAGAATTACGCGCCAGCTTGTGTCTAACCTGAACCAGTCCCAAGGACAGGAAACAAGGATGCTTGAAAAGCAAAAGCAAGAAGCAGATAACCGGCTGACCGCAATCGCAGCAAATATCAAGAGCCTTTATGAGGACAAATGCCTCGGGAAGCTCCCGGAAAACATCTTTCAAAGTCTTTTATCCGACTTTGTAGTGGAGCAGTCAGTTTTGGAAGATAAGCTCCAAACAATGCGCTTGCAGCTTAATAATCAAGAGTGCACCGAGCATGAGATAGGAAAATGGCTCAGGCTAATCAGCCAGTACATGGAGATTAAAGAACTTGACCGCCAAACGGTGATGGAACTCATCGAGAGCATTTCCATCAGCGAGGCTACCAAGGAAAGCGGTAATCGCACACAGGAGATTACCATTCGGTATCGCTTTATCGGAAATCTACTTGAAAACGCCAAAGAGGACATCGCCTAGTTTCCTAAACAATGCCCTCAATGGCAAAACCTCTTAAGTTTTAACTGACAAACACTTCTGTCAAAGTGTCTTGTCATGCTGGCGGAGAAGGAGACCCTCAAAACAAGAAACTTTGATCAAATAACGCAAAACAGCATTATTGCTGGATATATTGTTCCAATACAAGACGACGCTAAAACTAAATATCCAAGAAACCAAGTGAAATCAACGGGTTCCAATATCTGGGGGTATAGCTCAGCTGGGAGAGCGCTTGCATGGCATGCAAGAGGTCATCGGT
>CAYQMY010000230.1:0-3355 GCA_964418735.1 uncultured Oscillospiraceae bacterium
ATTTTATCTCATTTGAGGGTGTTTTGCGACTGCACTTTTATTATAGTAGTCCACATCATGCAAAAAAACGCAGGTACACTACACAACCGTGATATATATCTAAACCGCCTGATTGCGTTTCAGGATGCCGAACCGGTAAAAATCATCACCGGCATCCGCCGTTGTGGAAAATCCAGCCTGATGAAGCTGATGGCACGCCATCTGCGTGAGACTGGCGTGGCGGATGAGCAGATTATTGAAATGAATTTTGAATTCATGTTCTTTCGCAAAATGTCCGCTGACGAACTCTACAAATATGTAAAAGAGCGTTTACCTAAGGGCAAACGGGTCTATCTGTTTTTTGACGAGCTTCAGCACATGGACCGGTGGCAGGATGCTGTTAATTTCTTCCGTGTGGACTTTGACTGCGATATCTATGTGACGGGCTCCAACGCTTATCTGCTCTCCTCCGAGTATGCCACCTATCTGGCAGGACGGAGCGTAGAAATTAAAATGCTGCCGCTGTCCTTCAAAGAGTTTCTGGATTTTAACAGCTATACCTTGCAAGAGCGAAAAAGCCCTGCCGGAGACATGCGAAAGAAAATCACAGACTCTGACGGATAAAGTTATCAACCGCTGGAGCTACTGCAGGCTTACCTGCGTTTTGGCGGTATACCCGGCATTGCGGATGTGGGATTAAATACCGACAAAGCGCTGACTCTTTTGGACGGCATCTATTCCACTGTTGTGGTTCCGGGACATTTTGGAACGTGACCGCCGTCTCGGGCAACGGCAAATCACCGACCCTGACCTCTTGCGCAAAATCATAATGTTCCTTGCTGACAATATAGGCAACAGCACCTCCATTACTTCCATAAACAACGCCCTTGTGCACGAGAAGCTGTTGGACCATACACGTAAGGGAAATCCATCTGTTCATACCATTCAAGCTTATGTAAGCGCTTTGCTGGAGTCCTATGTATTCTATGAAATCAAGCGCTTCGACATCAAGGGTAAGGAGTATCTGCGCACCCTTGGTAAATATTATATTGTGGACACCGGCCTGCGGAATTATCTGTTGGGCTTCCGTGACATGGACACCTGTCAAGCCATCGAGAACATTGTATACTTTGAACTTCTGCGCCGGGGCTACGATGTGGCCATCGGCAAGGTTGGCAACAAGGAAATCGATTTCATCGCTACCAATGCCGAGGAGAAAAAGTATATTCAGGTTACCGAGTCCATGAACGAACCAGACACCCGTGAGCGGGAGCTGGCGTCCCTGCGGATGATCCGCGATAACTATGAAAAGTCTGTAATCGCCGGCAGCTGCGATAATCCTGTCACGCAGGACGGAATAAAAATAAAAAATTTGACTGATTTTCTGTTGGCTTGAATATTCCGCGCGAGATTGAACACCCCCATGTGTGCACCGTTTCAGCCGGCGTATTCATCTATGTCCGATTCCAAAAAATCTCTTATTATTTAGGAAGGAATGACACAAACAAGTAATCGGGAAATTGTTTCTCTTAATAGAATTGCTGCGTAGACTGATTCCTTAGCTATGTAGCCGCTGCTTGACACGCGACAAGCAGCGGCTTAATCGTTATTTGTTTTCGTTCTTCTTGAGCTTCCTGAAAAAAGTGGGCCTGCTCACGCCCAGAGTGGCTGCGGCTTCCTCTGCGGTTAGCTTACCGCTTCTGTACTGCGTTATCACTTCAATAAGCTTTGTGTCGTCAATCTGTACAGGGGTTCTGCCGCGGTAATTTCCCTTGGCAGCGGACTTTTTGATGCCGTCTGCCCGCCGCTTGTCAACGTAGCTCTTTTCCTTTTGATATAGGCTCATCAGAAGAGAATAATAGGCTTTTCTGTTGCTGTCTTCAATCAGAAAACTGGTAGCCTTGATATCATTCCCGGCACAGATTTCACGAAGAAGCTGCGCAATTGTCGCAGCCGATCTAGATTCCGCCTGTTCGATTTCTGCATAGACCACGCAATGCTTATCATAATCGGCAGTCCAACGCTCTGCGTAGAGCCGGTCTCCGCTGTATCTGGTGTTTGTCCGGATCAGCCATTCCAGCCTGTTCAGGTAATCCATGCCACAGTCTTCAAGCAGCTTCCAGAGATCCTCCCGGTTTTCTCCGGGCGTCCGTTCACTGATGAAAACAGGTATTGTATTCCCTCTCACGTACTGAGGCTTCCTGAGATCAATATCCAATCCGGGAATCCCCTGAAACAAATCACTTGTCAGCAAGTCAATTACACTGTAGTTCGGTGTAAAGGTGTATGAGAAGCTTTCATCTTCACGAAGTACATATTCAATTTTTGAGACTCTGTAGGAGAACCCCAAGTCATCATCCAGGCAAATCATTGCCGTCGTTGTTATTTGATTCATATTCTGTCCTTTGCCAGTAAGTCATATGACGCTTTAATAATCAATGCAAAGCGAACCGAGAGCATGTGCTTGTAAAACCGCTTATGTGTTTCGCTGATAAACAGTGTTTCATCGATCAATGCATAGATACTATGCATATCGAGCTTTTCATATACAGACGTAAGTGCCATATTGCACTCAGGGAACGCGCAGCTGTGTATGACTTCATAGTATGAGCTTTTCTTGCCGTCCAGCATGATTTGCGAAGTTGGAAATGTAAAGACTCTCTTTTTGGTTTCCTCAGCCGAGCCCATAACAGCTTCCATCTCATCTTCATCGTTCATGTTTGGAAATAGGCAGGAACCATTATCAAAAACAGGCGCAAGTGAATAAGCATTATTTCTTTTTATGAATCCCCAGTTGCTGCCATGCCGGTCAAAATTGCCTAGCAGCGCGTCTACAATATAGATTTCCCAAAAAGAATTAATCGTTTCTTTGACCTGAGTCAGTTTGGAATTGTCCTGGAGCATCTTCATGATGTCGGCGTATGAGTACTGATACCGATCCTTATCCTGATCCAGTGAACTCTCTCCAACATCATTAAACGGGACGAACTGTACTCCGGGCTCAATAAAATCTTTGCATGCCACGACCTGTTCTCCCTGATAGGTTCCCAGATATGTCTCCTGGGTCGGAAAGCCAATCAATGCAAACACATGAGAACCGATATACTCGGAAATATGGTTATTGCGAAAACCGAAGGCGGTCTTCTTCTGAAACTTCAGCATATAGGGAGAACCATTGATAAGAATGCCAACCTTCTTTTCTGAGCCGCCATAATACCGGTCACTCAATGGATAATTTGAAAAGTCCATGCGTTCACCTCGCTGTAAATCATTATATCAGAAGCGCATACAGTGTCAATAGAATTACAATTAATTTATGATACTTTTTGCGTCTGGTGCGTTTTTTTACCCCCTTGGTAATACCAGTGTCATAATT
>CAYQMY010000231.1:0-1770 GCA_964418735.1 uncultured Oscillospiraceae bacterium
CGATAAGCGAGATCGTCCCGTGCTTCAGCTCACCCGCGGCGTAGGCGTCGGAATGGATATATGAAATTTCCTTGAGCTTGAGCGAGCCTTCCATAGAAAGCGCGTAGTCAATGTTGCGGCCAATAAAGAAAATGTTTTCGTTATTGAAGTACCGCGAAGCCAGATACTGTATATGCTCCTTATCCCTGAGAATGCTCTCAATTCTATCGGGAACCTTTATAAGCTCTTTAACCAAAAGCTTGTATTCTTCCTCGTCAATCGTACCTAAGCAGTCGGCAAGATATATTCCGAGCAGATATGTAACTGCAAGCTGAGTGCTGTAGGCCTTTGTGGTCGCGACAGCTATTTCGGGCCCTGCCCAGGTATATATCACATCGTCAGACTCCTTGGCTATGGTACTGCCCACCACGTTCACGATTGAAAGCACACGCGCTCCAAGGCGCTTTGCTTCACGCATCGCGGCGATAGTATCGGCAGTAGTACCAGACTGGCTTATGCAGATTATAAGAGTTTTCTCATCGACAATCGGACTGCAGTATCTGAATTCCGACGCTAGAGCAACCTCAACCGGCTTTCTGACCATTTTTTCTATATTGTACTTTGCGACCATGCCGACATGGTATGAGGAACCGCAGGCTACGATATAAATCTTCGACAAGCCATGCACATATTCCCTTGTCAGGTTTACAGTATCAAGAACTATGCGCCCTTCCTTTATTCTGGGCATTATAGTCTTGCGGATAACCTCCGGCTGTTCCATGATCTCCTTGAACATAAAGTGCTCGTATCCGCCCTTTTCGGCGGCCGAGACGTCCCAATCCACATGGGATATGGGCTTTTCAATTTCTTCAAGGAAGTCGTTGTAAACAGTTACTCCCTTGGAGGTTATAACGGAAAACTCCTCGTCCTCAAGATAGATTACGTCTCTCGTGTATTTAAGAACCGCCGTGACATCAGAGGCAATGAAATTGCCTGTATCACTTACAGCTATTATAAGCGGACTGTCCTTGCGCACCGCGACTATCTTATCGGGGCAGTCGGCAGCCATGATTCCAAGAGCGTAAGAGCCCTCAAGGCGCTGGGCCGCCTCATGCACGGCTTTAAGCAGATCCTTGCCGTCATAGAAATAATCAATAAGCTGAGCCACGACTTCGGTATCTGTTTCCGAGCTGAACGTAACGCCCTTGCCCGAAAGCACTTCTTTGAGATAAAGATAATTCTCTATTATGCCGTTATGCACCACCGTAATATTGCCGGAATTGCTTACATGGGGGTGAGAATTGACGTCTGAAGGCTTGCCGTGAGTAGCCCACCTCGTATGGCCTATTCCCGATTCTCCCTTTATGGCTTTTCCCTCGTCTATCATGTCAGACAGAACCTGCAGTCTTCCCTTTGCCTTGATAACGTTAAGCTTGCAGCCGTCAAAAATAGAAACACCCGCAGAGTCATATCCTCTGTATTCAAGTCTTTTAAGACCTTCAAGTAATATTGGAGCCGCCTGTTCGGTTCCGCTGTATCCAACAATTCCACACATTATAAATTTGCCTCACTTTTGTAGATTAAAATACTTGCAGATTATAGAACCTTTATTATTCTTTCGACAGCTTCCTTCGTAGCCTCTGCATCGCCGAATGCGGTAAGGCGGATATAGCCCTCTCCGCTCGGTCCGAAGCCTGCACCGGGAGTTGTGACAACATTAATTTTATTTAAAAGCATATCAAAGAAGTCCCAGGACGGCATTGCGTTCGGGGTCTTAGCCCAGATGTAGGG
>CAYQMY010000231.1:1870-3348 GCA_964418735.1 uncultured Oscillospiraceae bacterium
GCGCACTCCTTCGCTCCCTCGATTTCAAAAATCGTATGGGGAATCTCGGGATCGGTGATATAGGCCTCGTAAGCCGAATCGTAGAGAATCACCGAGCCGTGTTTGGTCGCGTACTCAACCCAGACCTTAAGCTGCTCTTTAGTGGCCGCAGCGCCCGTCGGGTTGTTCGGGAAGCAGAGATATATGATATCGGGAACCTCTGAGGGCAGCTCCGGCGTAAAGCCGTTTTCTGCTGTGCAGGGCATATAAATAAGATTTGACCAGCGTCCGTCGGCACCGAAGTCTCCGATTCTGCCGGACATTGCGTTAGTGTCCACATAAACGGGATAAACAGGATCGCAGACCGCAACCTTATTGTCCACGCTGAATATATCGCCGATGTTTCCGCAGTCGCTTTTAGCGCCGTCGCTTACGAATATTTCATCCATGCCGATATCGACGCCTCTTGCGGCATAGTCGTTCTTTACAATCGCGTCTATTAAAAAGTCATAGCCGAAATCCGGACCGTAGCCTTTGAAGGTCGCCTTTTCGGCCATTTCATTCACGGCATCGTGCATTGCCTTTATTACTGCAGGCGCAAGCGGCTGCGTAGCGTCGCCGATACCTAGCTTAATTACTTTTTTATCGGGATTCTTTGCCGCAAAAGCCGCAGCTCTGCGTGCTGTTTCCGAAAAAAGGTAGCTTCCGGGAAGCTTGGTGAAGTTACTGTTAATCTTTGCCATTAGTGTTCCTCCGCTTTAGTATTTATGTTATGATACCACTAATTCAGCCATTGGGTGCGCTTTAATCAGCGGTTCCTTATATATTGCCGTCAAAGACGAATTCCGCCCCTCCGGTCATGTAAACCTCGCCGCTTTGCTCATCCCATTCGACGAGGAGTTCTCCTCCACGTAATACTATTTTCGCGCTTCTGCCGCATTCGCCGCCAAGCACCGCCGCGACCAAAACCGCCGACGCTCCCGTGCCGCAGGCCAGGGTCTCCCCTGCGCCGCGCTCCCATACTCTGGCTCTTATCGAACCGTCCTCCATGACCTCGGCAAATTCGACGTTCGTGCGCTCAGGAAATATCGGATTTTTTTCTATCTCAGCGCCAAGCTTAGACAGATTTATTGTATCCAGAGAATCAGTAAAAATGATGCAATGCGGATTTCCTACCGAAACCGCGGTCGCGTAGTAGACAGTACCGTTTACATACAGGGGTTTATTGATGAACGTATCCCCCTCGAAATCTACGGGTATCTCAGAAGGCGTCAATATGGGAACCCCCATGTTGACACGCACGCTGTCAACAACGCCGTCTTTTATATTCAAATATAGCTTCTTAAGTCCCGCAAGAGTTTCAACGGAAAGCTCCGGTGATTTGAGTATATCCCTCTCGTACACATACTTTCCTACGCACCTGAGACCGTTTCCGCAGATTTCGGCCCTTGTACCGTCAGAATTATATATGTCCATCTTAATATTTGCAACTCTTGAAG
>CAYQMY010000232.1:0-3318 GCA_964418735.1 uncultured Oscillospiraceae bacterium
GGTTAATCGGCTCGTTGCCCTAAAGGTATTTTTGGTAATAGAGTATAGACAGATTCCTTCCATAACGCCGCTGAAAAATCCGCAGATTATTGTGAATGACACCATCCACCAAAATTAGCAGTTGCTAATGATCTGCTAATTTTCACTTCTTTTCTGCTAATGACAGGACCTGCTTTTTGCTTACTTGACTTGACTCGGAACAAATAAAAAGCCTTGATAAATCAGGCTTTTCTTGACTCAACTTAACCGAATTGTGAATGAAACATTTTTGCTCCTAAGCGGAAGGTCGTGCGTTCGAATCGCGCCGGGGATGCCAAAAAGCGCCGAAACAGAGTTTTCGGCGCTTTTGCTAATTTCAGGACTTTTTTCTGCACTCCGGACAGTAGCCGTAAATGTCGAGCTTATGCCCCGAGATGGAGTAATCCGTCTCCTCCGCAAGAGCTTTTACATAGTCTACCAGCGGGCA
Organism: uncultured Oscillospiraceae bacterium; assembly: GCA_964418735.1. GTDB lineage: Bacteria > Bacillota > Clostridia > Oscillospirales > Oscillospiraceae > DUPK01. The sequence continues at coordinate 467 of CAYQMY010000232.1, forward strand.
GGTCTCGATGGCCGTAATCTTTTTACAGTTAAGGCATATCAGGTAATGCTTGTGAACCATCCTGTTATATTCGAAAAGCGTCCTGTTGTCTCCGGTAATTTGAATTTTATCAGCGAGCTTTTTGTCGGTCAGAGCGTCAAGCGTCCTGTAAACCGTGGAGAGATTTGCGGATATTTTTTTCTCCTTAAGTTCGAGATAAACCTGCTCCGCGGAGACAGGCTGAGCGCTCTGCTCCAAAATATCAAGTATTGCGCGACGACTTTTTGTGCTCTTAAGCCCACAGCCCTTAAAGTCTGGGCCGCAACCTCTATCTTTCATAAACCAACCCCACCTATTTTAATCAACGGCTGCAGCGTCAGCCGTGATCTTCTTTCTTTTTGATTTCGAGAGTATCGAGTGCAGAGCGTATACAATCAGATAACATAAGACGGACAGTATTACTATCGCGGCGCCTGAGGCAATATTGAGCTCATAGGATATCCAAAGTCCGGATATGCAAAATATGCAGCCGAGCAAAACCGAATATATTATTCTGCGCTTAAGGCTTGAGGTCAAAAGCGCCGAAATGGCGGCAGGGGCCGTAAGCAGCGCAAGCACAAGTATAATTCCAACAACACGAATAAGCGCAACAACGCTCATCGCAACTAATATGAGAAGCAGATATTCCAGAAAAGCCGTCTTCATACCGAGTATCGTCGCAAACTCCTCGTCGAAAAGGTAGGACTTCCAGTTGTTATAAAGCGAGGTTATCGCGATTATTACGATAACAGTCATGCTTAGCATCAGTTTTATATCGCTTTTGGTGACGGACAAGATATTTCCGAAGAGGTAGGAGCTCATGTCAGGCGGATATCCGGGCATGAGAGCGATGAAAAGTATGCCGAGCGCCATTCCGAGAGACCACAGAAGGCCGATTATTACATCAAAGCGGGCCGCGCCCCTTCGCTTAATATAGCCTATGCCAAGGGCCGCGCAGACTGAAAACAAAAATGCTCCGATTATCGGCTCAAAGCCCAGAAGATAGCCGAGACCAACTCCTCCGTAAGAGGTATGCGCGATGCCGCCGCTCATCATTACGAGCTTTTTTTCAACGATAATCACCCCGATAATGCCGCAGACAACACTTGATAGCAGCGCGGCAAGGAGCGCGTTTTGCATGAAATTATATTTAATTACTGCCTCAATCATTGTCTGCCTCCTCCCCGTGCTCTCTCAGCACCCTGTGAGGCACTCCGTGCGCTATTAAATCCACTGGGCAGCCGTAAAGGCTGTTAACCACCTGCTCCGAAAGCTCCGGCTCTCCGTGGTAGACGAGCCTTCCGTTCAGGCAGGCAAGCCGCCGAACCTGTGAGGAAACCGCCAGAAGGTCGTGCGTTACAAGTATTATCGTCATGTTTTCGTTGAGCTCTTCAAGAAGCTCATATATCTGATCCTGTGAGCTTGCGTCCACGCTCGCCGTTGGCTCGTCCAGCAGAAGTATTTTAGGCTTCATGGCAAGCGCCCTCGCGATTAGCATTTTCTGAAACTCTCCGCCCGAAAGCTCAGAAATCTGGCGGTTTTCAAGCTGCGCTATTCCTATTTTTTCGAGGATTGCGCTCACAGCCTCCCTGTCGTCTTTAGAATACCTGAAAAACGGGGAAAGCCCCGCCTTCATTCTACCGGTCAGCACTACCTCGCCCAGTGTAATAGGGAACCTTTTATCAACATTTGAAAACTGAGGAACGTAACCCAGCATGGTTCTGTTTCCCTTGGCTTCCTTTCCGTAAATGCGAACTGTGCCGGAAGAGAGTGGTATCAGGCCGAGAATCGCTTTAAGAAGCGTTGATTTGCCGCCTCCGTTCGGGCCGATTATGCCCAGATACTCGCCTTCCAGCACATCAAGACAGACCCCCGTTATAGCGGGCGTCTGTCCATAATATACCGATAGGTTTTCTATTTGAAGCGCGGGCTTGCTCATTGCATCACCTCTGCCATGAGCTTAGTCATGGCTTTCAGGTTATTAATATAGTCAGCCGCAAGCGGGGATAGCTGCATCATTTTTCCGTCGATTTCCTCTGCAAAGGCCTTAGATTGGCTGCTGTCGATTTCCTCCTGATAGAAAACAACCTTTATGTTCTCCTGCTTAGCAAAATCAATCATCTCCTGCAGATGCTTTACAGTCGCTTCCCTGCCTTCCTCCTCGAGTGCGTACATTGTGAGGCCGTAATCATCGGCAAAGTAGCCGTAGGCAGGATGGAAGATAATAAACTTCCTGCTTTTCACGCCTGCTAGAGCCGACTTAATCTCGCCGTCAAGCTCGTCAAGCTGCTTTATATATGCATCGGCGTTTTTATTGTAAACGGCTTCGTTTGAAGGGTCGAGCTCGCTCATGTTCTTTGCTATCGCCTTAACCATAACCTTTACTCTTTTGGGTGAAAGCCAGATATGGGGGTCCCTTTCTTTGCCATCGAAGGTTCTGTCAGGATAGGCATTTTCGACCTCATTTTGAAGCGAAACGACCTTGATGCTGCCGGCCTTAGGAATAATGTTCGCCTTCTCAGTTGGAACACCTATGGTAAAGTACAGCGACGCATCGCTGAACCTCTTCATATCCTGAGGTGTCGGCTCATAAGTCTCGGGGCTGCTTCCGGGAGGAACCATAACGACAATGTCCGCAAGGTCACCACAGACGGCTTTTACAAAGGTCTGCTGGGGAACTATTGTAACTGCGACAAGCTTTTTCGCTTTTGCCGCTGTCTCCGCTGTAGCCTTCGGAGAATCCGCAGGCTTCTGCGCTCCAGCCCCCGCACTGCAGCCGGTCATAAAAATCAGGCACAAAGAGAGCGCCAGATATATAAGCTTCTTAAATTTTC
>CAYQMY010000233.1:0-3279 GCA_964418735.1 uncultured Oscillospiraceae bacterium
ATTTTTCCGAGAAGTGAATTCCCGGAAAAATAGATTTTAATTTCCCTGCGAGGGAGCTTCTTGCTAGGTACTTAAAAGCATGCACATTATACCATTTATTTTCATGGTCGTTTTGTGACATGCTATGCGAAAGGAATGGACACAAAAATTGAAACGTACTGTCGTGTTAACCGGCGCTTCCGGCGGCATAGGTAGCGCGGTCGCAAGGGCTTATATCGAGCGCGGCGACACCGTTTACGGCCTTTGCCGAAGAGCCGGGGATATCGAGGGTGTAAGATACATACAGACCGATGTAACGGACGAGTCCTCAGTATGGACCGCGTTCGAGCACATTGCAAACGAAGCGGGAAGCATCGATTTGCTTATCAACAACGCGGGCTTTGGGATTTCGGGGGCCACGGAATTTACCGAGCTTGAGGACGCGAAAAGACTCTTTGACGTCAATTTCTTTGGCGGCTTTGTCTGCGTAAAGCATGCGGTCCCTCTGATGCGCGGCAATGGCGGGCGTATAATAAACGTAAGCTCTGCGGCAGCGATTTTTTCAATCCCATTTCAGTCCTTTTATTCAGCCTCAAAGGCCGCGGTAAATTCCCTTACGCTGGCACTTCGAAACGAGCTTAGCCGCTTTGACATATCCGTAACAGCAGTCATGCCGGGAGACGTAAAAACAAACTTTACGGCAGTCAGGGAAAAAAGTCTGGAGGGTGAGGCTGTTTACGGCGAAATAATTGAGAAATCCGTTGCAAGGATGGAGAGGGACGAGGAAAACGGCATGACTCCCGAGTATATTGCAAAGCAGATTTTAAAAATCTCTGAAAAGCGCAGGGTAAAGCCGATTTACGCTCTGGGAGCGCAGTACAAGGTCTTTGCAGTTTTGTCCAAGCTCCTTCCGAGCAGCATTATAAATGCTATTGTCGGAAAAATGTACATAGTAAAATAACGCTTAATAAGCGTTCAATAAAAGAAAACCAAACGGTAATACTAATCAATAAAACGTGATAAAAAAGGAGACCCTTACATGAGCGAATGCAGCCACGATTGTTCATCCTGTTCCTCGGAATGTTCGGACAGGAAACCAGAAAGCTTAAAAAAAGACCCCCATCCCATGAGCAAAATAAAAAAGGTCTTTGCCGTAGTGAGCGGCAAGGGCGGAGTCGGAAAATCCATGGTAACAGCCCAGCTGGCCGTTTTACTCTCAAGGCGCGGATACAAGACAGCCGTCCTTGATGCCGATATAACCGGCCCATCTATACCTAAAATGTTTGGCATTAAAGAGTCCGCAGCAAGCAGTGAGCTTGGGCTTCACCCCGTAAAAAGCGGCGGCGGAATTGATATAATGTCCATCAACCTGCTTCTTCCCAATGAAACCGACCCCGTAATCTGGAGAGGTCCCGTTATCGCCGGAGTGGTCACCCAGTTCTGGACAGAGGTTGTATGGGAAGACATAGACTTTATGTTTATCGACATGCCTCCCGGTACAGGAGACGTGCCGCTTACGATTTTTCAGTCCCTTCCGCTTGACGGCGTAATTATTGTAGCTTCGCCTCAGGAGCTTGTTTCCATGGTTGTTGAAAAGGCCGTAAAAATGGCGGAGATGATGAGCGTTCCCGTTCTCGGACTTATAGAAAACATGAGCTACTATGTCTGCCCAGACTGCGAAAAGAAGCTTTACATCTTCGGCGAGGGCAAGACGGAGGCCGCTGCAAAGCGCCACGGCCTGCGCTTTCTCGGCAGTGTGCCGATTGACTCCAAGCTCGCGGAGAAGTCCGACAAGGGAGAAATTGAGAGCTTTGAGGGCGACTGGCTCTCTTCGACCGCCGATTTGATAGAAAAAACACAGAAATAATTACAATTTTTTCAGGGCGGGATAAATTCCCGCCCTTTGGCTTTGATAACCCCCTGGGTAAGCACTAATTAATCTGGCAAAGCTGGATTAAATCAGTGCTTACCTAGAAGCTGTCGTAAAATTAGCTTGACAAATACAATTTGATTTGCTAGACTTTCTCTATATAACGCAATGATGGAGAAAATGGACTGCCATACTTTTTCAGAGAGCCGCCGGTCGGTGCGAGGCGGCAAAAGAAGCAGATTCAGACTCACTCCGGAGCGGCCGGCTGAACGTATTTTTACAAGTAAGCGCGGACGGGGTTCCTGCCGTTATCATGGGATGGCATTTTAAGATGCCGCAGAGCGGGCGGACTAACCGCCAATAAGAGTGGTACCACGGAAGTATGTAAGTGCAGCTTTCGTCTCTTGCAGTAAGCAGGGGATGAAGGCGTTTTTTTATCCCCGGACAACAACCATAAGGAGGAAAAATATGAAACTATCTTTTTCAACCCTCGGATGCCCGGATTTCACATGGTCGGATATATATTCGCTCGCAAAGGACTTCGGCTTTGACGGAATCGAGATGCGCGGCCTCGGCGGCGATATCTTTGACGTTCACGCGAAACCCTTTTCAGATGAGGGACTTCAAGAAACGCTTGCGCTCCTCAAAAAGCTCAAGCTCGAAATCGCCTGTCTTTCTTCCGGCAGCAGCCTGCAGTATGCCGACAAGGCAGATTCTACCTATGAGGAAATTGTTGAGTATATTGATCTCGCCGCAAAGCTTAAAACGCCCTTTGTGCGCGTGATAGGCGACAGAACAGCCGCTCCCCTGGACGAGGTGGATGACGAAATCGTGCTCAAGGCGCTTAAGCGTCTCGCCCCCTACGCAGAGGAGAAGGGCGTAACCCTGCTCGTCGAAACTAACGGTGCCTACGCTGACACAAAGCGCCTATTAAGCCTCCTGACGCACGTGGAAAGCGACTATGTGGCAGCTCTCTGGGATGTTCACCACCCCTACCGCTACGCCGGAGAGAGCCCCGAAAAAACTGTGCAGAATCTCGGTTCCTATATTAAGTATACTCATATCAAGGACTCCGTAATGGACAGCGGCAAGGTTTCGTACAAAATGATGGGCGAGGGTGACCTCCCGATCGACGATATGATGCTGGCCCTGCGCTCAATAAACTACGAGGGCTATGTTTCTCTCGAATGGCTGAAGAGCTATGCGCCAGACCTTGAAGACCCCGGAGTAGTTTTCCCGCACTTTGCAGATTTCATGTCCCGTTATATAAGCACAAGCAAGGTGAGCACCCGCCTTTTCGACAATGCCGCCAAAACCGGCAAATATGTCTGGGAAAAGTATTCGCTCATCGACCTCACCTTCCCCCAGATACTTGACCGCATGGTTGAGGAATTCCCGAACCAGTACGCCTTCCGCTACACAACCATGGA
>CAYQMY010000234.1:0-3240 GCA_964418735.1 uncultured Oscillospiraceae bacterium
ACAAGGTTACGAAAAAGTCCAGCTTTCGCTGGACTTTTTTCGTCAACCTAAAACACTGATTGTCAGTTTTTACGAAAATTATACGGCCGCTTTGTCCAGCTCTGCCATAATAGCCGGTATTACCTTGTTGTAGTCGCCAACAATTCCGTAATCCGCTACTTCGAAAATCGGAGCGTTTTCGTTCTTGTTTATGGCGATTATATAGCCTGAATCCTGCATGCCGGCGAGATGCTGAATAGCACCGGAAATTCCGCATGCAAAATAGATTTTGGGCTTAACTGTTGTTCCTGTCTGTCCGACCTGATATGCGTGGTCAATCCAGCCGGAGTCAACTGCTGCACGGGATGCAGCCACGGTTCCGCCAATCTTCTTTGCGAATTCGCGCAGAAGGTCAAAGCCTTCGGGTCCGCCGAGACCTCTGCCGCCGGAAACAATGATTTCTGCGTCGGTCAGAGATACTACATCGGCAACACTCTTGACGATTTCAAGAACCTTGGTGCGGATATCGCCGGGCTTAAAGGTGGTTGTAAGAGCAATGGTTTCGCCCTTGCGTCCCTTTTCATACTTCGGCTTCTCCATAACGCCGGGACGAACTGTGGACATCTGCGGACGGTGATGCGGGCAAACAATGGTAGCCATCAGGTTTCCGCCGAAGGCAGGACGGGTCTGCTTAATCTTCTTGTCGTCCGGATCTATCTCGAGCTTGGTGCAGTCTGCTGTGAGGCCTGTGCCGCACTTAACAGCGATGCAGGGGCCGAGGTCACGGCCGATGTGGGTAGCGCCAAGGAGAACTATCTCGGGCTTATACTTTGTGATTGCTTCGTATATTGTCTTTGTGTATGCATCGGTATTATAGGTAACGAGCTCGGGAGCGTTGGCATAGTACACCTTGTCAGCACCGTATGCGAACAGCTCATCGACGAGACCGTCCACGTTCTCTCCGCAGAGAATGGCGCAGAGCTTGCAGCCGATCTCGGCAGCGAGCTTCTTTCCCTCGCCCAGAAGCTCAATAGCAACGCCCATGAGCTTGCCCTCACGCTGCTCGGCAAATACCCATACGTCGTGGTAGGAGGAAATGTCAGCGGTGTGAACGGCTTCTTCGGTCTTCTCTATAGCCTTGAAGGGGCAGACGTCTACGCAGGCACCGCAGCTTGTGCAGCTGGGTCCGATAACCGCGAGCTTGCCTTCCATGGTTATAGCGTTAAAGGGACAGGCCTTGATGCATTTCTGGCAGCCCTTACATTTTTCAGCAATAATATTTACAGCCATATCGGTTTACTTCCCTTCTATATATTAAAGCGCATGCTTTTCAGTAAGCTTCTGCACAAGCTGCGCTGCCATCTCTGAAACGGAGCCGCTGAGCATCTCGCCCTTGCCCTTGGGGGCCGGAGTGAAGCTTCTGAATACCTGTGTGGGGCTTGCCTTTAGACCGCAGCTTTCGGGTCTGAGAGCAACGTCATGTTCATTCCACACGGCAATTGTCTTTTTATAAGCATCTTCAATGCCGCTGATTGTCATGTAACGCGGATTATTGAGCTCTTTGACAGCGGTAAGCATGCAGGGAGTATTGATCTCGATTACCTCATAGCCGTCCTCAAGCTGACGCTCAACAATTACAGAGCCCTCTTTCAGCTCGCGGATTTTCATAACATAGGTGACAACCGGTATTCCAAGGCGCTGTGCAATCTGCGGGCCGACCTGTGCAGTGTCGCCGTCGATAGCCTGGCGGCCTGCGAAGATAACGTCATATTTTCCGAGCTTTCTGATACCGGCAGCTATCGTAGTTGAGGTAGCGCAGGTGTCAGCTCCGCCGAATACACGGCTGGAAAGCAGGTAAGCATCGTCGGCGCCCATTGCAAGGCATTCTCTGAGCATATAGGTTGCCTGAGGGGGTCCCATGGAGATTACATCAACGGTTGTGCCGGGATTCGCGTCTTTCAGGGCGAGAGCCGCTTCAAGTGCGTTTGCGTCATCCGGGTTAAGTATAGAAGGTACTCCGTCACGGATTAGTGTTCCCTTAACGGGATCGATTCTGACTTCGTTTGTATCAGGTACCTGTTTTGCACATACAACAATTTTCATATTATGCTCCTCTCCTTACTTCAGCAAGTCGGCTGCAATAACCATCTGCTGAACCTGGGAAGTTCCCTCGTAAATGGTCATAATGCGTGCGTCTCTGTAGAGTCTCTCTACTCTGTAGTCCTTGATATATCCGTAGCCGCCGTGGATCTGTACGGCCTTGTATGCAAGCCTGTTGCACATCTCCGAAGCGTAGTACTTTGCGACGGAGCAAGCGACAGCCGCTTCCTTCGCGCCCTTATCCTTAAGAGCAGCCGCGTGGTAAACGAGCTCCTTAGCCGCTGCAAGCTCTGTAGCCATGTCGGCAATCATGAAGCTGATTCCCTGGAAATCAGCTATTCTGCGTCCGAACTGCTTTCTTTCCTTAGCATACTTTACCGCTTCGTCCAGGCAAGCCTGTCCGATACCGATGGACTGTGCAGATACACCGAGACGTCCGCCGTCAAGAGTCTTCATAGCCTGAGCAAAGCCCTTATGCAGCTCGCCGAGCATATCGCTCTTAGGTACGCGTACATCTTCAAGGATAACGTCGCAGGTGGGATATCCGAGAATACCCATTTTTTCCTCGTCCTTACCGAGGGAAACGCCGGGCAGCTTCATGTCTATGATAAAGGAAGATATACCCCTTGAGCCCTTCTGGCTAAGATCAGTCTTTGCAAAAACAATACAGTAGTCGGCCATAGGAGCGCCGCTTATAAAGGTTTTGCGGCCGTTGAGGATGAAGTCATCACCATCGGCAATTGCTGTAGTTGTGGTTCCGCCGGCGTCAGAACCTGCGCCCGGCTCAGTCAGAGCGAAAACTATTATCTTCTCGCCCTTAGCTGTCGGTACGAGGTACTTCTGCAGCTGCTCTTCTGTTCCTGCAAGCATAAGCGGGCCGCCGCCGAGGGAGTTAGAGGTGTTGGCATAGATCGAAAGAACTGGGCTTATTCTTGCAAACTCCTCCATCATGATAACGTAGGAAAGATAGTCTGAACCCTGTCCGCCGTACTCCTTGGGAATCTTTACCCCCATAAAACCCACTTTAGCCATTTTGTTATGAATTTCCCAGTTGAATTCGCCGGTTTTGTCCAGCTCATCCATAATTTCTGTGGTAAATTCAGTCTCAGCAAAATCGCGCGCGAGTTTTCTGATTAATTCGTGCTTTTCCGAAAAAATCAT
>CAYQMY010000235.1:0-3225 GCA_964418735.1 uncultured Oscillospiraceae bacterium
AAAAAACGAAGGCAATACTTTGTGTATTAACGAGGCTTTTTGGGCGAAATGGCGGAAATTGATCCGCTCAGCCGCCAACCGTCGATTTAAGCAGCGGTTCCTTAACAAACGCAGAGCGACAGGTCTTCTCTCTTCCTTCCTCTGCATGGCCGCCCTTCTGTCAGGCTGTGCCTCAGGAGCCGCCTCCCCCGGCACATCGCCGGCGGTCACCGGCAACGTGTCAGTATCGGCAGTCCCAACCGCTGCCGCTACAGGCTCCGGGGGCACAGCCTCGTCAGAAATCGAATATTTGGACGGCGGCGGCGAAATCAAATTAAACAGCGGCAGTATCAGCTTCAGCGGAAGCGGCGCCGAGGTCACAGACGGCGTGGTGACTATCAAAAGTCAGGGAACCTATACTGTCAGCGGTACACTCAGCGACGGACAGATTGTAGTCGAGACAGGTGAGGAGGACAAGGTTCTTATTGTTCTTGCCGGAGCTGACATCACCTGCAGTACAGGCTCGCCGATATATATAAAAAGCGGCGACAAGGTTGAAGTAGGGCTTAAGGAGAACACTTCAAACAAGCTGACCGACAGCACAGGCTACAGTCAAAGTGACGAAGCCAACGCGGTAATATTCAGCAAAAGTGATCTGAAAATAACAGGTACCGGCTCACTTACAATAAACGCTAACTATGAAAATGGCATCCACAGCAAGGATGACCTTAAAATATACGGCGGCAGCATAACGATAAACTCTGTTAACGATGGAGTCAAGGGCAAGGACAGCGTTGTGATAGCAAACGCGACGCTTAACATAAAGGCTGGCGGCGACGGAATACAGTCGGACAACGAAGAGGATGCTGAAAAGGGTTATATTGAAATACAAAGCGGTACAATTACAATTGAAGCCGCAAGCAAGGGAATACAAGCGGAAAACTATATAACTATAGACGGCGGAACGATAAACATAAGCAGCGAGGGCGATGGAATCCACGCCGAAAAGACGCTGACGATTAACGACGGCTATATTAAGATATCGAAAAGCTATGAAGGACTTGAAAGCGCCGCCATAGTATTAAACGGCGGTACTGCAATAGTAAACGCTTCGGACGATGGAATAAATGCGGCTGGCGGAACCGATACCGCAAGCACAACTACTACCACAACAGCAACTACAGCAGCGACAGCCACCGCCGCAGCTGCCGGCGAAAGACCGGCGGGCGGGCCGATGGGCGAAGCACCAACAGGCGAAGCGCCAACAGGAATGGCACCCGGCGGGGGTGGTATGAGAGGCGGCGGAATGCAGGGCGGCGGAATGGCTTCGAGTAGCAAGGGCACGCTGACTATTAACGGCGGTACATGGATAATCAGCGCCTCCGGCGATGGAGTAGATGTAAACGGCAATACTACAATGACGGGCGGCACGGTTATCGTGCAGGGGCCGACGAATAACGGCAACGGTTCGCTGGATTACGACGGGACATTCGAAATGACGGGCGGTGTGCTTCTTGCAGCAGGCAGCTCAGGCATGGCGATGACTCCGAACAAGATTTCCGGCGTAAATACAATGCATATCATAACCTCTCAAGCAGCGGGCACCCTGATTCACATTACTGACGAAAGCGGAGTGGAAGTTGCAACCTTCTCGTCACAGAAAGCCTGGCAGAGCTTCGTATTCTCCTCGGCCTCAATCAAGCTAAATTCAACATATAAGGTCTACACAGGAGGCAGCTATTCGGGCGGTACGGAGCAGGGTGGTTACTTGAGCGGCGGAACCTATTCCGGCGGAACACTGCTTAAAACCTTCACACAGAGCAGCGCGACCACGACGGTTAGATAATTTTAAAAAACGGCAGAGAGGGATTGTCTTCTCTGCCGTATTTTCTTTAGGTAAATATTGAAAAAGATTTTCAATGTGTTAAAATAAAAATTAAGATAATAATTTGTTTATAACCAGCCCAAAATACATATATAAAAAGATGAGGGTATGAAGATGGCTAAAATTAATAAAATCGGAGTTCTTACCTCAGGAGGAGACGCCCCGGGAATGAATGCCGCGATAAGAGCTGTTGTAAGGTCGGCGTACCATTACGGGCTAGAAATCGTAGGCGTACACTACGGCTACCGCGGGCTTATGCAGGGCGACATATCACCTCTCGGCATGCGCAGCGTTTCAAGCATAATACAGCGCGGCGGCACGATTCTTCACACCGCGCGCTGCCTTGAATTCGCAACGCCCGAGGGTGTTAAAACCGCTGTCGAAACAGCTCGCAGCAACGGCATAGACGGGCTTGTTGTAATTGGAGGCGACGGCTCCTTCCGCGGCGCCAAGGAGCTTAGCGAAGCCGGACTTCCGACAATAGGAATTCCGGGCACAATAGATAACGATATTGCCTGCACAGACTATACAATCGGGTTCGATACTGCCTGCAACATAGCGGTTGAAGCCATTGACAGACTTCGGGACACCTCCGAGAGCCATAACAGGTGCAGTGTTGTAGAGGTAATGGGACACAACGCTGGATATCTTGCTCTGGATATAGGTGTCGCGTCAGGCGCTCTTGCCGTGCTGATACCTGAGCGCGAATGTGATTTAAAAAGGGAGATATACGATAAGATCGAGGCTCACCAGAAGAGCCATTATATAGTTGTGGTTTCTGAGGGCTGCAAAATGTCCTCGGCTCAGGTCGCGAAGCATATTGAGGATAACACCGGCATGACGACGCGTCTCACCGTTCTTGGACATATTCAGCGCGGCGGCGCACCGTCGGCGCTTGACCGAGTCAATGCAATAAAGCTTGGCTTCCGTTCTGTTGACCTGCTTCATAAGGGCATAGGAAACCGTGTAGTCGCGATAAGAAGCAGCGAGCTTATAGATTTTGATATACAGGAAGCACTCGATATGAAGAAAACGATTCCGGAGGATCTTTACAAGATAGCGCAAATAGTATCGATGTAATAATTCCAGGGGGCATCCGTGCCCCCTGGATACGAGCCTGACGGCTCGATACCCCCGGTCGCGCACGATTTGCGCGGGCTGTGGTACTTTTCCGGGAAGTGAATTCACGGAAAAATGATTTATATTTCCCTGAGGGAATTTTGAGTCCGAGAGGGATTTTGAAATGGTGAGAAAATTGGGCGGGAAACCGTCCAATTTTAATTTTTTTATTTTAAATATTTTTGCGAAAAAAGAGGGAAAAGCAAAAATGAATCGTATATATAGAGATGATAGATAAATTA
>CAYQMY010000236.1:0-3221 GCA_964418735.1 uncultured Oscillospiraceae bacterium
TTTCGTACAGTGAAGCCTCTCATTCCCTTATCTCCTTTCCGGTTATCGCGATAAACGCGTCGTCCATGCTGCCCTTTCGGACTTCAAAGCCGGAAATTAATGACCTGCACCTTTCGATAATCGGCAACGCCTCCATCGTAGACGGTATATTGATAAAAATTTGGTCTGATACAAGCTTGTATTCAAGCTGAGATTCCTTCAAAATCCCCTCGACTGCTTCGTTTTCCTTAGTAACCAGTATCAGCTTGTCGCTCGTATACCTTTCCTTAAGCTCCGCCGGAGTGCCCTTGGCTGAAATTTCGCCGTTATCTATTAAAATAACGTAGTCCGCTTCCGCGGCCTCCTCCATGTAATGCGTAGTTAAAAACACAGTCATACCAGTACTTTTTTGCATTGAGATGATTGTCTCCCAGATATTCTTTCTGGTCTGGGGGTCAAGTCCTGTTGTGGGCTCATCGAGGAACAGAATTTTCGGCTTGTTCAAAAGCGCCCTCGCAATATCGCAGCGCCTGCGCTGTCCTCCCGAAAGCTTACCGTAGGGGCGTTTCATTATTTCGCTGATATTTGTGGTCTCGGCTACGCTTTTAACGGTGTCCTTAAGCTCTTTTCCCTTTAAGCCGTAGAAGCTGCCGCGAACCTTAAGGTTCTCTTCTACGGTGAGCAGCTGGTCGAGCAACCCGTCCTGAAATACCACGCCAATAGCTGAGCGTATGGCGTCGTCCTCTTCTCCAAGCCTGTGCCCGTCAATAAGAACCTCACCCATGTCCTGCTTCATTAGTGTGCAGATAATGTCTATAGTAGTAGATTTGCCTGCGCCGTTAGGGCCGAGGAACGCAAAAAGCTTCCCTTTTTCCACATAGAAATCAATTCCCCTTACAGCCTGAACCTTGCCGTAGGATTTATGCAGGTTTTTCACCTCGATTATCTTCTCGCTCAAAGGTTTCCCCCCAATCACCTAAAAAATCGGTAGAACCAGTGTCTTAAACCTTATTCATCTGCCTTCCGGCAGTGTTTCTCATCAGGCGCTTTGTTCCAACGTTATCAAACGCGATCTCCATAAGCGCATCGTTGCCCATAGGCTGTATAGATACAATAAAGCCCTTGCCAAAGGCCTTGTGCTCAATGGTATCACCCTTTTTGAAGTCAAAGGCTGACGCACTCTGCGTTGGCGCCGGCTTTGAATACTGCGGCGCGCTGACCGGCTTTGAATGTTCGGGCTTAAATGCGCTTTTTTCAATGTTCCCAAAGATATACGAGGTCGTCTTAGGCTTCGGCCTCTCTATATATTCGCCCGGAATCTCGTCAACAAAGCGTGAAAGCCTGTTAGCGGAGGTTCTTCCGAACAGCATCCTGTGATGAGCGTTCGTCAAAAACAGCTTGGTCTTGGCTCTTGTCAAAGCGACATAGCAAAGCCGTCTCTCCTCCTCAAGCTCTTCAGGATACATAGAAGAATTCGCGCTGGGGAAAATGCCCTCCTCCGCTCCGACGACGAATACCGTCGGGAACTCAAGACCCTTTGCGCTGTGCATTGTCATCATGGTGACGTTTTCACCGTCGTTTTCGCTCTGGTCAATATCCGTGTAAAGCGCAATTTCGTCGAGGAACTCAGAAAGCGTACCGCCCTCTCGCTCCTTGAGGAAGTATATGATGTTCGTTTTAAGCTCCTTGACGTTTTCTATTTTCGCGGTGTTTTCAACCGTATCCTTGGCTTCAAGCATAGACAGATAACCGCTTTTTGAAAGAAGAAGATCGTAAAACTCGTCGAGCGGCAGCGTTGAAGCTGCGTTTTTCATATCCTCTATGAGCTCGACAAACACAGCGAGCTTCGGCGCCGACTTTTGAAGGTCGGGAAAGCTTCTGGCGTTTTTGATAACGTTGAACATCGACATATTCTCAAATCTTGCGATTCTGGCGACATCTTCCATCGTTTTGTTGCCGATTGCCCTTGCAGGTACGTTAATTATCCTGTTTAGGCGCAAATCGTCTGTCTGGTTGTTGATAACGCAGAGATAGGCCAGTATGTCCTTGATTTCGGCGCGGTCGAAAAAGCGCATACCTCCGACGACCTTGTAGGGTATGCCGTTTCTTTTGAAGGCGTATTCAAGCTGGTTCGACTGCGCGTTCATGCGGTATAAGACCGCAAAATCACGCCAGTTCTCCCCTCTTGAGTAGCCCTCAAGTATCTTCCCCGCAACGTACTGAGCCTCGTCCGTCTCGCTGGCGGCGGTGTAAAGGGTAAGCGTCTCTCCCCGGTCGTTATTCGTCCAAAGCTCCTTGCCCTTGCGCTCGGTATTGTTCGAAATGACTGCGTTCGCGGCGTCCAGAATATTTCCGGTCGAGCGGTAGTTTTGCTCAAGCCTTATCGTGCGGGCATTTTTATATTGATTTTCAAAGTCCAGAATGTTCTTTATTGTCGCGCCGCGGAACTTATATATGCTCTGATCGTCGTCACCGACTACGCAGATGTTCTTCCACTTACCTGCCAGAGTGCTGGCGAGCAGATATTGGAGGTTGTTTGTGTCCTGATACTCGTCGATGAGAACGTACTTAAACTTGGTCTGATAGTAGTTTCTTACCTCTTCATTTGTCAGAAGGAGCTTTACGGTGTATAAAATCAAATCGTCAAAGTCGAGGGCGTTCGCTTCCCGAAGGCGTTTTGAGTACTCAAAGTAAATATCCCCGATTTTTACCTTTCGGAAATCGTGCTTCTTTTCGGCCTCCTGCTTGTACTGCTCCGCCGTAATCATCGCGTCCTTTGAGGAGCTTATCTGCGAGAGCACAGAGCGCGGAGGAAAGGATTTGTCGTCAATGTCAAATTCCTTCATAATATTTTTTATAACCGTAAGGCTGTCTGTCGTATCGTAAATCGTAAAGGTTCTTGAAAAGCCAAGATGCTCAATGTCGCGGCGAAGTATTTTCGCGCAGGCCGAGTGGAAGGTCGAGGCCCAGATATCGAGCGCCGAAGCGCCCAGCATCTTTTCAAGCCTTGCCTTAAGCTCGTCCGCGGCCTTGTTCGTAAACGTAATTGCGATAAGCCTCCATGGCTCCGCAGGCTCAACAGCCGTCAGGCGGTAAAGCCTATCCATATCGTCTGTGTTCGGATTTTTTAAGTAATTCTCCAAGAAGCTGAGATCGTCCTCGTTCGCGAAATGGGGTACTTCGGAGCTGTCCGAGCCCTTTCCGAACTTAAGTAAGTTTGCAATACGGTTTATAAGCACCGT
>CAYQMY010000237.1:0-3191 GCA_964418735.1 uncultured Oscillospiraceae bacterium
TAAAAAAGCTCTTTGTCGTCAAGAATTGCGGCAGAGAGCTTTTTTTGGAGGTGTTTTTTTGAAAAAGAAAGGTTTTTTCGCACGCATTGCAGAAGGTAGGGGCTTCTACATAGCCCTGATTATATGCGTGGTCGCGGTAGGTATCGGCACCTGGGCAGTGCTCAGAAGCGCTGATAATACCAGCATGGGAGTCACAGCTCGGATTCCCGAAAACAAAGAAGACGTATTTAAACCCCAGACGCCCGCACCAAGCGCAGGCGTAAGCGTTAAGCCTGTTATAACCCCCTCGCCCAGCAAGAGCCCGCAAAAGCCGGTTTCCTTTGTCTGGCCCGTTAACGGGGAAATCTCCGTTGCGCACAGTGTCAATTCGC
The DNA here is from genome assembly GCA_964418735.1 of uncultured Oscillospiraceae bacterium. Lineage (GTDB taxonomy): Bacteria > Bacillota > Clostridia > Oscillospirales > Oscillospiraceae > DUPK01. The sequence goes on from CAYQMY010000237.1 coordinate 372, forward strand.
TTATCTACAACCCGACGATGGCGGATTGGCGCACACATTCCGGACTCGATATTAAGTGTGATATCGGAACCGATGTGGTTTCCTGCGCGGACGGAAAGGTAACAGGCATCGAAAACGGCGGAATGCTGGGCACCACTGTTACGATTGAGCATAGCGACGGCCTTATGAGTGTCTACGCTAATCTCAATACTGCCGTGGGCGTCGCTGTGGGCGATAGCGTTAAGTCGGGAGAGGTTATCGCTAAGGTCGGAGAGACTACAGTAGCCGAAGCAGGCACAGATTCCCACCTGCATTTTGAGATGACTCTTGACGGCAGCCCGGTAGATCCCATGGAGTATCTGCCCAAAAGGTAATATTTGCCTGCAAAAGCATTGGCGCTTTTCCCAAATTGGGAAAAGCGCCTTCGTTTATTTTAAAGCGTTATTTTATCGCATTACGAATCCTTTCAAAGGTCTCCTGACTGATGAATTGCTCGATACAGCAGGCATCCTCGGCAGCGGTCTTGCTTTCCACGCCTATTGATACAAGCCAATCGGAAAGAACGCTGTGACGCTCGTACATGCAGCGCGATTTACTCTCCCGATTCCGTCAGAGGAATAAATCCCTCGCCGTCAACATGGATGTAGCCGTTCTCTCTTAAGCCTCAAGATAGTTTTCGGCTGATTCCCGTATTTTCATCGGTCGGGTCTCCTTAGATGTTTTTACATATTATAACACATATGAGCAGTATTTTAAATATCAATTAATCAAAACAAGGAAGGCACGCCTTATTGTTTCAGTTTATGTTCTGCTTAATCTAGATCTCTACCTATTGAGAGTATCGACAACTGCACCCTAAGATTTTCAGTAAATGCAAATATATCCATAATTGGACATTAACTACAAATATCTAGCTATAATTTCGTTTACTATGTGTATTGCCCCCCCCCCTCAACGTGATAGTATATAGCTAGATAGGCAGCTGCTATAGTTGCAACCTCTTTTTAGCTAAAAAGTTGGTAATTCCTTTGCATCCATAAATCTAATCTAATACTTTATTAGGGAGGCTGGAATAAGCAGAAAGGATGACTTGTATATATTCTTTCTGAAATAACTAGAAGTGAAATAAATACAAAGGAGTATATTAATGAAAAAAATACTTTTAGCTATTGTTGTATTTACCTTATTATTGTCCACAACTGCCAATGCAGAAGTGTTTGGAGGATACTGGACATCGGATGTGTCATATTATATAAGCAGCTCAAATCCATATTACACACCAGTTACTGCTGCAGCTAATTCGTGGAATAATGTTTTAGTTTCTATCTCTGCTCCTATTGAAATTAGGGCAGATGATTTTAGAAATTCTAACGTCCATGTTTTTACTGAGTATTATGGCGATGTAGGTTGGTCTGCTCGGGGTGAACCGGGACCAAATTATAATTACGGCAGCTATACATATGGAACAATTTATCTTAACAAGACACTTATGGATGGTTATGGCATAGGAAGATGTACAAGTATTTGTGTGCATGAGTTTGGACATATTTTAGGGCTGGCTCACCATATGTCTTCCTCCCCTCAATGTATTATGTATGTAGGGGGAGATGCATATGTTTATCTTCAATGGGGACTTATCACTCCACAACCTTATGATATTTCAGTACTTGATTCAATTTATTGATCTGTAAAGGAGATATATTATGAATAAACGAAAATATGTCAATTTATTACGTATTGTCCTACCTGTAATAATTTTATCAGGTTTATTTGTTTATAGCTTATCTAATAATTCTATTAATCAAAATACAAATTACACTCCTAATACTACAAACGCTTCACATGCTGATTGGGCAGATCACTTTGGTGATATTGACAGCCTTACAAAGGCAGCAGATATCATTATAAAAGGTCAAGTTGTTAAATCAACTACAGAACAGCGAGTAAATTTAATTTTCACTAAACAAGAAGTTAAAATAAAAGAAGTATATAAAGGTAACGTAAAGAATGGAGAATCCATTAAGCTTCTTCAAACCGGCGGTGAAATGAATAACATAAAGACAGCTGCATTTGTTGAAGCCCCGTTATTGGATAAAGGCGGGGACTATCTAATGTATTTAAGACTTACACAAGAAGGACATTACCTAGTTTTGGGAGGGTATCAAGGTATCGGTAAAATAGAAAATAATAAAGTTAAGTTTAACGTGGAAGAAGATATCATTGCTATGGAGTTTAAAGATAAAAACCTTGAATCTATAGACAGAATTGTAACAAATAAAGTTAAAAGCACCCTGCCAGCAAATTAGTATACCTAAAGAGCGAAGAATAGAAGGGGCATAGCAGCCAATCGCTGCTATGCCCCTTCTATTCTTACTTTATTACCAGCAAAACGTCGCCGGTATTGACAGCCTGACCTTGTGCCGCGACAATCTGTGCAATCGTTCCAGCGCAGGGCGCCACAATCTCATTTTCCATTTTCATGGCTTCAAGCACAAGAATAACATCGCCGGCCTTTACGGAAGCGCCTACCTCTGTCTTAACGCTGAGTACCGTTCCGGGCAGCGGAGCTTTGACTGTCTCGCCGCCGCTGACGGTAACCGGGGCTGCAGCAGGAGCGGGTGCGGGGGCCGGTGCAGCAGCCGCAACTTGAGCCGGCTTCGGTGCGGGCGCAGGAGCCGCGGCTTTAGGAGCGGGTGCCGCTGCCGCTGTGGGAGCGTCGTACTCTTCCGCAAGAATAGCCGTTCCGCGTTCTACTTCGATTTCATATATCTTTCCGTTAAGCGTAACCTTATATCTCATTTTAATCACCGTTACCCTTGCTTAGCAAGAACCTTTCTGTTT
>CAYQMY010000238.1:0-3178 GCA_964418735.1 uncultured Oscillospiraceae bacterium
AGCGGCGTGCCGTCAGGCATATAGGGCATATCCTCTCTCGGAAGTATCCTCGAGACAACACCCTTGTTACCATGGCGTCCGGCCATCTTGTCACCGACAGAAATCTTTCTCTTTTGCGCGATATAGCATCTTACGACCATATTCACGCCCGGATTCATCTCGTCTCCGTTTTTGCGGGTGAACACCTTAACGTCGACAATGATGCCGCTCTCTCCGTGAGGCACCTTGAGCGAAGTGTCTCTTACTTCCCTCGCCTTTTCACCGAAGATAGCGCGAAGCAGTCTTTCCTCGGCGGTCAGATCGGTTTCTCCCTTGGGAGTGACCTTACCGACAAGAATGTCTCCCGCGTGAACCTCGGCGCCGACGCAGATTATTCCGCGCTCGTCGAGATAACGCAGAGCGTCCTCGCCCACGCCGGGGATATCCCTTGTAATCTCCTCGGGTCCGAGCTTTGTATCTCTTGCGTCTATTTCATATTCCTCAATGTGGATAGAGGTAAATACATCCTCGTGAACAACACGCTCGTTAATCAGGATAGCATCTTCGTAGTTGTAGCCTTCCCAGGTCATAAAGCCAACCAGAACGTTTTTGCCGAGCGAAAGCTCGCCCTGGGCGGTCGAAGGCCCGTCTGCAAGAACAGTATCGGCGGTGACTCTCTCACCTACGCTGACTATCGGGCGCTGATTGATGCAGGTGCCCTGATTGCTTCTTGAGAACTTGCTTACCTTGTAGGTCTTTATAAGGCCATCGTCATACTTGACCGTAATACCTGTCGCATCAAGCTTTGTGACCACGCCGTTGCCCTCAGCCATTATCACGACGCCGGAGTCCACAGCGCATTTGTGCTCGATACCCGTCGCAACTATGGGCGCTTCTGTAATAAGGAGCGGAACGGCCTGACGCTGCATGTTCGCGCCCATCAGAGCGCGGTTCGCGTCGTCGTTCTCGAGGAAGGGTATCATAGCTGTAGCTATGGAAACCATCATTCTCGGTGAAATATCTATATAGTCAACAAGCTCTCTGTCAACCTCAATGATTTCGTCTCTGCGGCGGCAGGTTATACGCTTGTTGAGAAGAGTACCGTTTTCGTCGGTGGGCTCTGTAGCCTGAGCAACGATAAAGTGGTCTTCCTGATCTGCGGTGAGATAGTCAATATCATCGGTTACGCGGAAGGTTCCCTTCTCAATCCTGCGGAAGGGTGTGACAAGGAAGCCGTATTCGTTGACTCTCGCGTAGCTCGCGAGATAGGAAATAAGTCCGATGTTCGGGCCTTCAGGCGTCTCAATCGGGCACATTCTGCCGTAATGGCTGTAGTGAACGTCGCGGACGTCGAAGTTCGCGCGCTCTCTGGAAAGACCGCCGGGTCCGAGTGCCGACATTCTGCGCTTATGCGTAAGCTCGGCGAGCGGGTTGGTCTGATCCATGAACTGGCTCAGCGGTGAGGAACCGAAGAATTCCTTCATCGCCGCCGTTACGGGACGTATGTTTATAAGAGACTGCGGAGTTACGATATCGAGATCCTGAAGTGTCATTCTCTCGCGGATAACACGCTCCATGCGCGAAAAACCGACTCTGAACTGATTCTGCAGAAGCTCACCGACGCTTCTCATGCGCCTGTTGCCGAGATGGTCGATATCGTCGTCCTCGCCGATGTTGTGGGCGAGACCGTTCATATAGTTTATAGACGCGAAAACGTCGTCAGGAATTATATGCTTCGGAATAAGCTCATCAATGTTTTCGTTTATCGCATTTTTAAGCTCATCACCCTGGAACCTTTCAAGCAGATCGCGCAGGATAATGAAGCGAACCTTCTCTTTAATGCCGAGCTCGGCTATGTCAAAATCGACGAAATCTGCGAGATCGACCATACCGTTCGAGAAAACCTTTACGAGCTTTCCGTCAACGGTGACAACGACCTCGACAACGCCCTTCTTCTGTATCATATCAGCTTTTTCTCTGGAAAGAGTTTCTCCGCTTTCGGCAATAATCTCACCTGTAAGCGGATCTGCGACAGGATACGCAAGCGTTTGTCCGTTTATACGGTGCGAAATCACCAGCTTTTTGTTGAACTTATAGCGTCCGACAGCTGATATATCATATCTGCGCGGCGCAAAGAACAGGCTGTCAAGCAGAGCTTCGGCGCTGTCTATGGTTGGGGGGTCGCCCGGACGAAGGCGTCTGTATATCTCAATAAGCGCTTCCTCGCGGTTTTTGCAGGTGTCCTTGTCAAAGGTAGCAGTCATGCGCTCATCATCGCCGAAGATTTCGAGAATCTGCTCGTTAGTAACCGCTCCGCCTGCGGCAGAGGGCATGGAGAGCCAGGAATAGGGCTGGTCGGGCTTAGGGGAGCCCATAGCCTTTATAAGCCAGGTCACGGGCAGCTTGCGGTTTTTGTCTATCCTGGCGTAAAAAACGTCGGATAGATCGGTCTCGTATTCGAGCCAAGCGCCGCGGTAAGGAATGATAGTCGCGCTGTATACCGTGGCAGAGGTCTTGTCCTTCCTCTTTTCAAAGTATACGCCGGGGCTTCTGATGATCTGGGAAACAATTACGCGCTCCGCGCCGTTTATAATAAATGTGCCGCCCGCCGTCATAAGCGGCAGGTCGCCCAAAAATATCTCCTGTTCCTTGATCTCTTCGGTTTCCTTGTTTCTAAGACGAACACTGACCTTGAGAGGAGCCGCATATGTGGCGTCTCTAGCCTTGCACTCATCCTCAGTGTACTTAGGCTTTTCGTCCATCGAATAATCGATAAACGAAAGCTCAAGGTTTCCCGAGTAGTCGAGAATAGACGCGACATCATGGAAAACCTCTCTTAAACCTGTTTCAAGGAACCATTTGTAAGAACTTTTCTGAACCTCAAGAAGATTCGGCATATCCTGAATCTCTTCAATTTTTGAATAGCTCTTACGCTGAATTTTGCCATAGCTGACATCCTTGACCATCTGGCTTTCACTCCTTGTACGATTAATTTTGACAGTATATAAAACTGCACGCACGGGCAAGTTGTTATATCTTTTAAATTTAGTGTTGCATTTTTCTCAATAAGTGATAAAATACGTAACAGATAGAGAAAATGTATTGCTAAATTTAACGAAATGCTATATTTATTTTTGTACATATAGCAAGTCATTATATCAAGCTTGGCATTATGTGTCAAGTGTTTTTTCCTTTAAAA
>CAYQMY010000239.1:0-3149 GCA_964418735.1 uncultured Oscillospiraceae bacterium
TATTCATTAATATACTTTTCCGCAACCTCGCCCGAAGATGTGCCCTCTTCCTTGGCGCGGTTGATTATCTTGTCGTCCACATCGGTAAAATTCTGTACGAAGGTAACATCAAGGCCGCGGTACTCAAAGTAGCGGCGCAGAACGTCAAACATTATTATCGGTCTAGCGTTGCCGACGTGAATATAATTGTATACCGTGGGACCGCAGGCGTACATTTTTACCTTTCCGGGCTCGAGCGGTACAAATTCTTCCTTTTCTCTTGTGAGCGAATTAAAAATCTTCATTATCTATGTCAGCCTCCGATTGTATTGCCAGTTTTTCAAGTGCGCGGCGCAAGGCGAAAAGCTCCGTCGCGACGGGGTCTGTTACGTGGATTTGGTCGACTTCGTTTGCGTAATCGATCTTCTCTCCCGCGATTCTTACAATTCTTGCGGGAACGCCGACTGCGGTGCTGTAGGGAGGAACCTCCTTGAGGACAACAGCGTTTGCGGCTATACGAGCGCAGTCTCCTACTGTGAACGGGCCCAGCACCTTTGCGCCGGAGCCGATCATAACGTGGTTCCCGATGGTGGGGTGGCGCTTGCCCTTGTCCTTGCCGGTGCCTCCGAGGGTTACGCCCTGATATATAAGGACATCGTCGCCAATCTCGGCAGTCTCGCCGATTACGACTCCCATGCCGTGGTCGATCATAAATCTTCTCCCTATTTTTGCCGCGGGATGGATTTCTATTCCGGTTATTCGTCTGGTGCCCTGCGATATACATCGGGCGATAAAGGGCATATTGTGGCGGTAAAACCAGTTCGCGCGCCTATGCCTTCGAACTGCGCGCACACCGGGATAAAGGAGGTATACCTCCAGACTTGAGCGCGCCGCGGGGTCTCGCTCCTTATAGGCCTCTATCAGTTCTTTTAATTCGCGGAACATAGGTCCTCCAATTTGTTAGTATGCTCTTATTACGTTTGTTACCTTGCCGAGAATTTCGGCGCTTGAGCCGTCAATCGGCTCATAGGCCTCGTTTTCGGGCAGAAGCCAGACCTCGCCGTTTTTGCGGCGGAGCTTCTTGCAGGTTGCCTCATCACCGATAAGCGCAACCACAATTTCTCCGTTTTCAGCTTTAGGCTGTCTGCGGACAACCACCATATCGCCATCAAGAATGCCGGCGTTTATCATTGATTCTCCGCGAATCCTGAGCGCGAAGAAATCTCCGCTCTTTCCCGGGTCGAAAGGGAGATAGCCGAGCGCGTCCTCAACAGCGAGTATTGGCGCGCCCGCGGCTACAGAGCCGAGTATCGGTATTCCGCTCGGTATCGCGTCTTCCTCAAGCTTAATGGCCCTGGTTTTGCCCGCGTTGCGGGTTATCAGGCCGAGCCTCTCCAGAGTCTTCAAATGAAGATGCACCGTAGAGGGGGAGTTGAGGCCCACGGCGGCGCAGATTTCCCTGACGGAGGGCGGGTAACCGTCGGCGGCTACGCTCCTGGTTATGAAGTCATATATTTCCTTCTGCTTCTGTGATAACGGTTTCATTGACTTCCCCCCAATTAACTAGTTTATGATATTTTATAATGTATAAGTTAGTGACAATTTTGCGAAGCTGAGCATATTATTATGCGTAACGGTAAATTCAAGCCGCCGCAAAGTAAGTACACATATACAAATTAAATTACTATTTTCGGTTATTATAACATGCGAACAGCTTATATGCAAACGTTTGTTCTCAGAATTGTGAATTTTTCTTGATTGAATTGACTGTAAGTATACATTACTTTATAATGGTCGAGGATATCAAGTTTGGAGGCGGATGAATGACAACTGATATTAATTACTACTTTTCGAATTATGATAAGTTTCCCTTTGAGGGCTTTTTTGACGATATGAGGCATCCCTGGGAGCCGCTCTCAAAGGCTTTTGAGCTTTTGGACGAATTGCTTGTAAAGCCTGATAAAAAGGAAATGCACGGCGAATGTCTTGGTAAGTGCGATTTTTACGGAAATTATTATATCGGGGAGGGAACACGCCTCTATAACGGGGTTACGATAGTCGGTCCTGTTTATATAGGTAAAAACTGCGAGCTTATGCCCGGCAGCATTGTGCGGCCCTACACTATAATCGGCGACAACTGCGTGCTTGGTCACTGCAGCGAGGTGAAGCACAGCGTGGTTTTCAACTGCGCCAAAATACAGAGCACCTCCTTCGCGGGGGACAGCGTGATAGGGAAGTCTGCACGTGTCGGCTCGGGGGCCATTCTCGCAAACCGCAAGTTTAATCAGTCGAATATTCAGGTGCGCACCGATGACGGCAAAATGGATACCGGTATGAGCTTCTTCGGCTGCATCCTAGGCGACAATTCAAGGATTGGCGCAAATTCGGTTACACAGCCGGGCACACATATCGGGCAGTACACATGGATTTATCCCGCTACCAACGTTAGGGGCTTTATACCTTCGAAAAAGCAGGTATATCAGGAAAGACCCCTGACCATACTCGAAAACGAGGCTTTAGAGCTCGAATAACAGCGATGTATAATACCGCCTGCGACCCGGTTCAGCGTCAGCTGTGCCGGGCGTTTTTTATTTAGTACCTTGTTGCGGCTAATCCTTGCAAATATGCTTGCTTCTTTTCCGCAATACTGCGTTACAACCCTTGGCAATACACAAAGTATTACCTGCGGGCTGTGCCTTGTCTTGCGAAAAATTAGCTTCGCATTTTTAGCAAGTCTTAGCCGCAACAAGGTACTTGTTTTGTCATTATGGAGTTTACTGCGTTATAGAACAAAAAAATTATTATTTTTTTATTAACCTATTGACTTTTTTAGATTCTTTTGGTACTCTACTATAGCGCCTTGTGCAGTTATATATGGCATAAGTGCGCGTATATGCGATGAAGCGGGAGATTGCTCGATTTTTCGAGGTAACTTTCGTGGAGTATGTCCGACAATCGGGCGGCTGAGAAATGTCTGTACTGAAAGCGTTACGCCGATTATGCGTATATCGCTGAGTCAGGGATCGCCGGCTTATTATGCCGGTGAGATTTTTGAAGCAGAATGATACGCACGGTAAAGTGTACAGAATTTTTCGACCGTACGCATTAACGGCAATTTGCCGCAACGTACGTTTAAGGAGGAAAAAACCATGGCAGCAGCAAAGAAAATG
>CAYQMY010000240.1:0-3122 GCA_964418735.1 uncultured Oscillospiraceae bacterium
ATACATCTCTCGTATAAAAAAGCTGCCTAAAAAGCCAGTGCCGCCTGTAATTAGCACATTTCTTATATGACGCTTTTGGGTAAAATCCAGGCCCTCCACCTCGCGGACATACTGTCTGTACAGCGCTGCTTTTTGGGCGTCGTCTTTAACCTTTTGGAGAACATTTTTTGTGTGAGCTGCATCAATCTTTGATGCTAATTCACTTAAGACAGGATTATCAACAAGGTCTTTCAAGTCAACATTAAGCCCAAGTGTCATTAGATTAGCCATAACTTCGAACAGGCGAAGTGAGCTTCCGCCCAAATGCTGAAAGTTGTCGTTTCTTTTAATAGTTATTTCGCCCGGAAGCTCTAAAATCTCATGCCAGACTTCTGCAATTATCTTTTCTGTTTTTGTTTTTGGCATTTCACCAGATACGGAAGGCAGTACAGGGTTCTTTAGCGCATTCTTGTCAATTTTCCCGTTTGGTGTCATCGGAAGAGATTCCAACGACGTGACACTACGAGGTATCATATATTTTGGAAGCCTCTTAGACAGGGTTTTTACAATGTCGCTGTATGATAGCTCTTTTTTGCCGGTTTCCCAAGTGACATAAGCGTCAAGCGCGGAGTCACTTACCTTGACGACAGCTTCATTTATACCGTCCAGCTTTTGAAGGGATGCTTCTATTTCCAGAAGCTCAATACGGTTGCCAAGGATTTTAACCTGTGTGTCATTGCGCCCGTAAAATTTCAAGGTTCCCTCTAATGTCCAGCTGACCATGTCTCCTGTGCGGTATAATCTGCCAAAAAGCTTGTGATTAATTACCGCTCTGTTTGTTTCCTCAGGGCGGTTTAAATAACCTGCCATCACCTGAACGCCGCCGATGTGCAGCTCACCTCTGACGCCAATAGGGCACGGGCTGCCTGTTTCGTCTAAAACGAAACAGGTTGTATTAATTATTGGCCTGCCTATGATAGTAGTTTCCGTCTCATCGGGCTTCATCCTGTAGAACGCAACGTTTACGCAAGCTTCTGTTGGCCCATACGCGTTTATTCGCTCAAATGCTCCGCAGTGTATATTCCTTGGTGCTTCTCCTCCAAAAAGTACCTGCCTAACATGTGTGCCACTAAGGCCGCTTAACAAATGAGGCGCTATTGCCGTAGGAAGTATACACACAGTTACACTTTTTTCACGAATATAGCCAACCACCCTGCTATAATCAATCCGCATAGCATCGGGCACAAGGACTATTGAGGCTCCGGTACTCAGCGCACCGAAAATAATAAGCACAGACGGATCAAAGGAAAAGGATATATAGTGAAGGAACTTATCACTTTCACAGAAAAGCCACTCTCTTTCGCCCCATATAATCAAATTTTTAAGAGCTTCCTTTGTTATGACTACGCCTTTAGGTGACCCTGTGGTACCGGAGGTATATATGACATAGGCGGCGTCACAGGTTAGTTCCGCCTTATTTCCTGTGAATGTTATATTGCCATGATCGTCTATTACGGCAGCGGCTCCGCTGTCGTTTAATATCTCCGTTACCCTGTCGTCGGGTACGCTTAAATCAATTGGTAAAAACGCCGCTCCCGAAAGAAGCGCTGCCACAGGTGCAATTACGGCAATTTCGTTCCGGTCTGCACGCACGGCAACAATATCGCCCGACCCAACTCCCCTATCAGACAGCTTTTGAGAAAGCTTTTTCGCCTGAGAGAAGATTTCACTGTAGGTCATGTATTTATTAAGCGTCTCTACGGCTACGTTTGCGCCGTGCTTGGTCATGGAGGAAACAAGCATATCTGTAAGCCCTTGCTCCGGCAAGGGTACGATTTCACCGTAAGGGTATATGCCCGTAACCTTTTCATACTCGCCCTCTGCAAAAACCGAACGAGAGCCATTTAAGACGCCTGAAAGTACACCCATTATCCTATACGCCAAAAGACGGACTGCTTCATCGCTTATACTGCCCCTGTCGTATAAAAGCCTGCCGCTGGATGACACGTGTATTATAAGCTTGTAATCCTGCTTGCCGAAGGCTGAAGCAGTGCTTGCGCCGTCTTCGTACACAAAAAGATATTTAGGGAGCCCGGACTTGATTTCATGAGGTATGAAGTAGTGTGTAAGGCAAGCGGAAATATCATTTAAAATCGTTTCCGGCCCTTTGTGCGCAGCGGAAAACCTCAGTGGAAACACATCAGCGCACATCCCCATAAGTGCCTCGTCCGTTCTCATCGTGCCCGTAAAGGGTATAAGAATATCGCCTTCATCGCCGTCAAGTGCCAAAAGCGCCGTACCCAAGGCGTATATAAGCAGCGCGGCCGGTGTTGTCCGGAGCACTTTTGCTTTTCCCTTTAACTGCATTAACAGCTCAGCGGAGAGAAATTCACACTGCTTAAGCTCTGCTGTCTCTTCGTCTCCGCCGGAAATGAGCGGAAGCGCTCGCGCACCGTTTACATAGCTGTGCCACCACTGACTGTCCTCTTTCTTTTTATCCGTATCTTCGGAAAGTCTATTGCAAAAGGCAGCAAAACTGGGGGCTCTATCAGGGAAACGTCCTGTCAGCAGTTCCTCTGCCAGCAGGCCTATGCTTTGACCGTCAAGTGCTATGTGGTGGTACTGTATGGTAAGAACGCCTTCATGCAGGCTGATATTGACAAGAGGATCCTCCAGCGGATTTATTCCCTCGTCCGGAACTGTTCTGCCGATCTGTATATCATGTGTATCGGACACGACCCCATATATATCGCCATTTTGGTCCATTTTAAAGGTTGTGCGCAATATATCGTGAAGCGCCGCGGCTTTGTCTATACGCTGTTTTAATGTTTTAGTGTCAAGACCCTTTGCGTCAAGCCTCAGGGTAACGGTATATCCGTATTTGTCATGTGTTTTTGATAAAAATATCATGCCCTTTTGAACATCAAGAGGCATAAACCGCGCAGATGAAGCAGCTGTTTCACTTTCAGCTGCGCACAATATGGGCTTCATCAGCCCGCAGAGCTCATGAAAGTCATTTGACGACAGTATTTCACGAGGGCTCAGCTCATAGCCCTTGTGGCTAAGGGCAAGAGAAAGGCGCATCGCGTCTAAGGACGTGCCGCCTATTTCAATATAATTATGCTTCATACCGATATCGCAAA
>CAYQMY010000241.1:0-3117 GCA_964418735.1 uncultured Oscillospiraceae bacterium
TTTACCAGAGACCCGGATACCCATGAGCTCCGCTACAACGGATAAACCCCATTCCCGCCTCATGGCTTCTCTAGCAGAGAAAACTGAAATAATGGCTAAAAATCTTTGTGGAAATAGGGAGTGTCTTAAAACAAATTGAGGCACTCCCTATTTATTAAATTCTATGCATGCAAACGATTTTATCAACCTCTTTTAAAAATGTTGGTTATTCTCCACAATATAACAAAATTTTCACGAATCGGCAGGAGAAATGATTTGATCTCGTTCATCCATGTCATTGTGAGCCCGCGCTCTGTTTAAGCGCGCACTCTGCTTATTGAAGCCTGCCCATTTCCAGTCTAAAAAAATGATGAATGACCGCTGTGATTTTTGTGTACTTTCACACAACTTACAATAAGCGCGGCGCTACTCCTTGTCGCTATACGTCGAAAAAGTCCTTGTATTTCAAGGCTTCCGGCCATCGCTTACATTAGTGGCGCTCCTATACATAGGAGCGCGAAATACCGCACATTTTTGCAATCTCCCGCTGGGTTTTAGGAGGATTGTCGTCGAGTCCGTAACGCAGATTTATAATCTCCTTTTCCCTATCTGTCAGAATCCGCGAGATGCTTTTCCTTAAGTTCTTGCTGTTTTCCTCCGCGCTGATGCTGTCGAGCATATCGTCCTCGACATATATGACATCAAACAGAGAGAGGCTGTTTCCCTCCCCGTCGGTGTCTATGGACTCCGACAGCGAAAGATCTCCCGCCATCTTTTTACGGCTGCGGAAGTACATTAAAATCTCGTTTTCTATGCACCTCGAGGCATAGGTCGCAAGCCGGACACCCTTTTCCGGCTTATAGGTCGATATGCCCTTAATAAGTCCTATTGTTCCAATCGAAATGAGATCGTCCTGATCGGCCGTCTGCGTATAATACTTTTTGATTATATGGGCAACAAGCCTGAGATTGTGCTCAATCAGAACATTACGTGCCTCAAGATCTCCCTTCAGAAAAAGCTCCACATACTTTTTCTCCTCGGCGGCGTTAAGCGGCCGAGGGAACGATCCGCTGCTTCCTCCGAGCCTTAGAATCAGAAAAGCGCCGTTAAGCAAAAGCGAAAAAGCAGCCGCCAGCATAACCATCTTCCTTTCAACTAAATGTTAGTTTATCAGTAAAGTCTATTCGGAAGCTGCAAGTCCTGATGCAAAGCAAAGACGCCCTTCCATAAAGAAGAGCGTCTTTGTTTTTTATTAATATTGTCTGTACGATATTATTATTTTGCTTTATTCTTGTCTGCGGCAATCAGGCGTCTTATTGCCTCGATGCCGACCTTGATAGCTAATTCGGTATCGTGCTCCTCTTTTTCTTCGACTCCGGCGGTTCTGCGCTCCTGATTCCAGACGACATGAAGCACAGTTCCGCACCTGACGCGCAGCGCAGAGGCTGCGACAAAGAGAGCGGCGGATTCCATCTCGCTGGCAAGCACGCCGAGCCTTTTCCAGGCTTCCCACTTGTATAAAAGCTCCTCACTCGTCGGCATACGCTTTGGCGCGTGCTGTCCGTAAAACGAATCCTTGCACTGCACTACGCCAACATGCTTTGTGCAGCCGAGAGAGTCGGCAGCCGCCGCCAGCTCCTTAAGCACCTCATAATCCGATACCGCGGGAAACTCAATAGGGGCATATTCCTTGCTTGTCCCTTCGTAACGCACGGCGGCGCTAGCTATAACGACATCGCCGGCGGTAACATTATGAGCCATGCCGCCGCAGGTTCCGACTCTTATAAAGGTGTGAGCGCCGATTGCGGCCAGCTCCTCTATCGCTATAGCGGCGGAAGGACCACCGATACCTGTCGATACAACAGACACCTTCTCTCCGTCGAGATAGCCTGTATAGGTCGTAAATTCACGGTTTTGCGCGACCTTTGCTGGGTTATCGAAATGAGCCGCTATCTGCTCGCAGCGGTCCGGATTTCCCGGAAGCAGAACATAAGCTCCGACGTCGCCGCGCTGGCAAGCTATATGGTATTGTAAGTCTCTATATCCCATTTTTATGACCAATCCTTTCGCAAGGCACAAAATAGACCATAAAAAGGAATGGTCATAAATTGTGCAGGTGTTGCCTTAATCAATAATTTACGTTCCTGATCTCGAAGTATGCCTTGGGATGGGCGCAAACGGGGCAGGATTCCGGAGCTTCGGCTCCATAATGGAGGTGTCCGCAGTTGCGGCAGAACCATGTTGTCTTTTCGTCTCTTTTGAAAACGTCACCGCTTTCAAGGTTCTTAAGCAGCTTAAGATAGCGCTCCTCATGGCTCTTTTCTATGAGCGCGACTCCCTCGAACTGCTTTGCTATATCTATGAAGCCCTCCTCGCGGGCAACCTCGGCAAAGCCCTTGTACATCTGCGTCCACTCTTCATTTTCGCCCGCAGCTGCGTCCTTAAGATTCTCCGCGGTGGGGCCAATGCCGTTATGCAGATGCTTAAACCAGAGCTTGGCGTGCTCCTTTTCGTTTTCGGCTGTCTCCAGGAAGAAGGCTGAAATCTGCTCATAGCCTTCCTTTTTCGCCTGACTTGCGAAGTAAGTATATTTATTTCTGGCCTGGGATTCTCCGGCAAACGCGTATGCCAGATTTGCCTCAGTCCTGCTGCCCTTTAGTTCCTTCATGTGTTTTCCTCCTTAGTATGGATTAATACAGTAATTTTACTATATTTCCATATTTTTTTCAATCATTTTTAAATTGGCTACATAGAATTCGAAAATAGGAAAATAATATTTATAGCGTGAATCACGCTATAAATTGCCATCGGCGCGTCCCGCTCCGTGGCTTGTTTTAAGCTTATTGGCATTAAGTGCCCATAAGCGAAATGTAATAACCGCGCGGTTATTACAGCGTGATAAATCATAGCAAAGCATAACAGGAGGAAAGGCATGAAACGTATAATTGCATGCATACTGTCGGTTCTGCTTCTTAGCGCGGCGCTTTGCGGCTGCACAGTGACTACCACACCGTCGCCGAGTCCGACAGCGACCGTTAAACCCACAACGACCGTAGTACCCACAACAGCTCCGACAGCAGTAGTAAGCCCCAAGGCATCTTAAAGTGCATTTATAAACGCAGAATGCCCGCAGGCTAT
>CAYQMY010000242.1:0-3113 GCA_964418735.1 uncultured Oscillospiraceae bacterium
GACAGAGCGCTGTTTTAAACGAGCTCGGCGGCTTTTACCGCAGCCGCGGCGTGTTCGATAAGGGGGAACAGGCGTTTTTGATTGCCAAGGAGCTTTTGGATGCCATAAATAATACCGAAAGCCTTGACTATGCAACGACCCTTAACAATCTCGCTGGACTTTACAGATTGACAGGGGAGTATGAAAAGGCTCTTGAGCTGTTCGAAGCTTCGCAGGCGCTTTACGAGAAAAGCGAAAAACCCGCTCCGCCGGAGCTCTACGCCAGTTGCCTTAACAATAAGGGTCTGGTTTATCAGGATATGGGACGTTATAGTGAGGCTAATGAGCTTTTTGAGAAGGCTTTGGCTCTTATCAACGATATGCCGAACAACGGCTATGTTTTGGCGACGACGCTCAGCAATATCGCCTTTGCCTGCGCAGGTTTGGGCGATAAGGAAAAAGCGGCGCTTTGTATTGATAAGGCCGCCGACATATTCCGTCAGGAGATGGGCGAGGAGAGCCAGATTTATCTTAACTGCCTGAAGGCCAAGGAAAGGCTTTTGAACAGCTGACAAAGCATATGTGGGAGGAAAAGCTCTATGTCAAATACGATGAATGAAATTCTTGACATTGAATGGGAGATGTTCCACAGCACAAAAAACGAGGGCGGTACTGCATCCTGCCAGCAGGATAAGCCGCAGTTTAACGTTATGCGCTCTTCGCAGTTTTTAGGCTGGGATAAAGCTACGCTTGAGAGCTATCTCGATGACCTCAAGTCTGCTGAGGCTGAGGGCAGAAACCTTATGACCGAAAAGTATGCCTATATGATGGAGTCCACCGCACCTATTAATTATATGCTTATTAAGGAGAAGCTGCCGGAGATAAGCGAAGAAAAGGAAGCGCTTGCAGCGGAGCTTGTCGCGCTTAACGTTAAATGGGCGGAGGAATTTCACGCAAAGTACCCAAAAATAGCCTCTAAGGGCAGACCGATATACAAGTCTGCCGATAATGAGTGGGTGACCTCGGTTGAGACCTATAACAGGGGAGAGGTATTGACTTACAGCGAGAAAACGATGAGGCTTCTGCTGGATTCATACAAAGCGGCGGAAGCCGAGGGCAGAAATCTCTATTCTGAGGTGCTTTTCGAAACAGTCAGGCAGCTCGGCTATACCTCTTTGGAAGAGGCTGAAAACGCCCAACAGTGAGAGCTTTTCAATAACTGCATAAAATAAAGTACGGAGCGTTTTATCGCTCCGTACTTTTTTTGGCAACAGGATTTAAGGCAACACTGCACAATTCTAGGTGCGGGATTGCGCGAACTCGGCGGTGTTGCCTTTATAATTATGTAATTAGCTGATGATGCCGAAAAGACCAAGTGTCGCCCAGATGATTGTAAAAGCGGGCGCTAAAAGGGCCGCAACAATCATCTGGTTCGGGAGTGCTTCTCTGACCTCGTTGTCCGCGCAGGCAGCTATGGTAAGAGCGCCGCCTGTGGAGAAGGGTGAAACAGCAGTGGAAAGACCGCCGAAGAATATGCAGGTGTAAAGTACAACCGGGCTGATTCCGAGTGAGGCGACAAGGCCGGGAACCAGCGGGTACATGAGCGGCATAACCGTGGAGGTGGAGCTGGAGAAGAAGCTGAGGAATGCCGCGAAGAGGACGATAGCGCCGGGAACGAAGAACTTCGGAATGGAGTTCGCGAGCGCATTGGATACGAAGTCGATGAGTCCGGCCTTTGTAGCAACCTGAATCAGCATGTAAACGCCGACAATCATTACTATTGTGCCGATGGGAACCTTGCTTATGACCTTCTTCTCAGGCGCAAGCTTGAGGCACGCGCAGGCAAATGCTCCGAGAATCATTATAGCCTGCGGCTGGCAGAAGGCTGAAAGCGTCTTGAGGAAGGGGAGCTTTATCCATGTAGAGAGTATGGAGGGCACTACCATAAGAAGGAAGGCGATGATAATAATTGCGAAGGTCTTCTTCTGTATGGGATTAAATGCGGGGGGCTTTTCTACGTCAATTTTCTTGCACTTGTAGCCCTTGTAAAGGAAATAGAAGAGCACAATTATTACAACAACGATTATTGTCATGTTTGCCCACAGCTTAAGGGATATGGACATTGCGTCCTCGGCGCCTAAACCGTTTTTAATCATAAGGTCTTTGGAGATAACGCCGCCGAAGCCGTTGTAGGGGTTATTGCAGCCGATAAGATTGCCGAATGCAATTGCTATACAGGTAATAACGGGGTGAACGCCCGCGGAAATCGCCATCGCAAAAGCGAAGGGACCTACAATAGCGGGGGTGGAAGCGCCGGCGCCGAGGCCGCCGACTATTGCGCAAACGGCTGCAATCGCGAAGGGGATGAGCTTTGAGTTGCCGCCGAGCGCGTAAAGAAGCTTTTTGCCGAGCATATCCATAGTTCCGTTTTCGGTTCCGTAGGTGAAGAACAAAGATATGGAAAGCAGGTAGAAAACGATCGTGGTGGGCCAAAAAGCGATTATAGCAGAAATTTTAAGATTCAGGAACAAGTTTCCGATGATAAATGCAAGTGCCATGGCAATGATACCGGTGTTGAATTTAAACTTCCAACCGACGTAAATTGCCAAAACAAGTGCGATTATGCTGATCCATAATACCATTAAAAAAAGCACCTCTTTCACATGATAGGTATAATTATTATTGAAATGCGGAAAAATCACGCCGGCCTAATAACAAAGTATACCGAACCGATTGCCAATTCGGTTCGGTATACCCATTTCTACCTGTTGCCAAATGGAAGAAAACGGATGCTATTAAAGGCGTATATTTTTCAACAATATCAAACAGGGTAAGGGGGACTATTGTTTACAGATCGTGGGCGGTTCTGTCGATGACCTCGTCCTGAATCTGCGGGGTAAGTCTGATGAAGTATGCGCTGTAGCCTGCGACGCGGACAACAAGGTCCTGATGTGCTTCCGGCGCTGTCTTTGCCTCGACCATATCCTCCTTGTTGACGATGTTGAACTGAATATGCTTTGCGCCGCCAAGGGTAAGATAGGTCTTTATGACCGTTGCGAGCTTCTCCATATCCTCGCCTGTCTTGACGGAGGAGGGGTGGAACTTCATGTTGTGAAGCGTTCCCTGATACGGGT
>CAYQMY010000243.1:0-3077 GCA_964418735.1 uncultured Oscillospiraceae bacterium
GCGTATCGACTTCTGAAAAGCCGAAAGCAGGTCATAGTGCCCGTCTCCATCGCGATCATATCGCATCGCGCTCTTCTGCGATGCTTGCTTAGCATCTTCAAGAGTCAGCGTAATCGTGCCGTTTTCACGACCTGACACGGAGAATAAAAGCTCCACGGCGTTCACCGCTTTTCGAACGTCTCCCCCGCAGGCGGTTGCTATATGCTCGTAAACACCGACCTCGCTAACGGCCTTAAGGCCGGCTCTCTCCTCCATGATTGCTACAGCGCGTTTTATGGCAGGTATTATATCCTCCGCCGTTACCGTTTTGAACTCAAAGACGGTAGAGCGGCTGAGTATCGCGTTAAATACATAAAAGTAAGGGTTCTCAGTCGTAGAGGAGATAAGTGTTATCTTGCCGTTTTCAATAAACTCCAAAAGCGACTGCTGCTGCTTTTTGTTAAAGTACTGTATCTCGTCAAGATACAAGAGAGCGCCGTTTGGGGTCAAAAAGGTGTCGAGCTGGTCGATTATGTCGCGGATATCAGATATGCCCGCCGTCGTCGCGTTCAGCTTATAAAGCTTGCGCTTCGTGCTGGCGGCGATAATGTTGGCGACAGTCGTTTTACCCGTTCCCGATGGGCCGTAAAACACCATATTTGGAATGCTTCCGCTCTGTATAATTCTCCGCAGCAACCCGCCGGGGCCAAGAATATGCCGCTGCCCCACGATTTCGTCGAGCGTGTTTGGTCTTATCTCATCCGCAAGCGGTCTGTACACTTCCCCACCCCCATTGCTTAAGTAATTATCTTATATTGTTTATTATATCCTGTGCTTGATTCCATATCAAGCATAAAAGAAAAAGGCGGAGAATCTCCGCCTTTTTGTGCCGATTAAGCGGCCGATATATAATTTTATTATTCGTAAAGCGGCTGCTTTGCGCAAAGCTCATTGACCGTCGCTCTTATCTTGTCCGCGCTGTTCTCGTAATCTGTGGCCGCAAGACAGATCATATCGGCAATGACCTTCATGTCCTGCTCCTTGAAGCCTCTTGCAGTGGCGGCGGGAGTACCAAGCCTTATTCCGCTTGTTACGAACTTGCTTTCGGGGTCTCCCGGGATTGCGTTCTTATTGGCGGTTATATAGACGCTGTCAAGGCGTTTTTCCATTTCCTTGCCTGTTAATCCGAAGCTGCGCAGGTCAAGCAACATAAGATGGTTGTCTGTGCCGTCGGAAACAAGCTTCGCGCCGTTTTCCATGAGCCTCGCCGCAAGCGCCTTGGCGTTTTTGACGATCTGAGCCTGATACTCCTCAAATTCGGGACGAAGAGCCTCTCCAAGAGCCACTGCCTTTGAAGCAATCACATGCATGAGCGGGCCGCCCTGAGCGCCGGGGAAAATCGACTTGTCGATCTGTGCCGCTATAGTCTCGTCGTTTGTAAGAATCAGTCCGCCTCTCGGGCCGCGGAGTGTTTTATGTGTAGTCGTTGTCACGACATCTGCATACGGTACCGGGTTCGGATGCTGCTTTCCGGCGATAAGACCCGCGATATGGGCCATATCCACCATCAGGTAAGCGCCGACCTCCTTGGCAATCTCCGAGAACTTTTCAAAGTTTATAAGTCTCGGATATGCGGAAGCGCCCGCGATTATCATCTTCGGCTTTGATTCCAGCGCAAGCCTGCGAAGCTCGTCGTAATCGATTCTGTTGGTGACGCTGTCGACTCCGTAGGGCACAATATTGTAATACTTTCCGGAGAAGTTGGCCGTGCTACCGTGGGAAAGGTGTCCGCCGTGATCGAGGTTCATGCCGAGCACTGTGTCGCCCGGATTTATAAGCGCATTGTACACGGCGTAGTTCGCCTGAACGCCGCTGTGCGCCTGAACGTTCGCATATTTTGCTCCGAAGAGCTTTTTAGCGCGCTCAATAGCAATTGTTTCAACTATGTCGACACATTCGCAGCCGCCGTAATAGCGTTTGCCGGGATAACCTTCGGCATATTTATTGGTAAGCACCGTCGCCATGGCAGCCATTACAGGCTCGCTCACGAAGTTTTCCGATGCGATAAGCTCTATATTTCTTCTCTGACGGGCATATTCCATCTCGATTCCTTTTCCGACCTCAGGATCACAGCTTGAAATATACGACATTATATCTCTGATCATTACAAAACCTCCAAAAGTATTACACGTTAATTGAAATTATACCACAGAAATGAATATTAATACAACTTGTTAATATGGTGAATTTTATGGCTTTCAGCTGCGTTTTGTGGTACAATTTAATCAAAAATAACGCTGTTTAAGGGCTGAAAAAAACATGGAAAATAATACAAGAATTGATAAGATAATTGAGGCGCTCGAAAAGGACTATCCTGAGGCCGTTTGCTCGCTGAATTACGACAAGCCGCACGAGCTGCTTTTTGCAACCCGTCTTGCCGCTCAGTGTACCGACGAGCGTGTAAATATGATTACTCCGGCGCTTTACGGGAAGTATCCGACGCTTGAGTCGATTGCTGAAGCGGACACTGGGGACGTCGAAGAAATCATTCATTCCTGCGGCTTTTTCAGAACTAAAGCCAGAGATATCATACTCGCGGCACAGATGCTTTTAAGCGAATTCGGAGGCAGGGTGCCCGACAATATGGAGGACCTGCTGCGCCTCCCCGGTGTGGGTCGAAAGACCGCGAATCTCATTCTGGGAGACGTTTATAATAAGCCTGCCATAGTGGTCGATACGCACTGCATCAGGCTCTCAAACCGTCTGGGACTTGTAAAAACCAAGGACCCCACTAAAATCGAAACAGCTCTCCGCGAAATTCTGCCACCTGAAAAATCCTCCGACTTCTGCCACCGTCTTGTCCTGCACGGAAGAGCTGTCTGTGAGGCACGCAGCCCAAAGTGCGGGCTCTGCTCTCTTTACGACTTGTGTCCGAAACTCATTTAATAACCACGCTATTCAATTAATGGGGCTGTCCAAACGGACAGCCCCATTGCAACCTGTAAAAAAACTCCCTCGCAGGGAAAATTAAATTTATTTTTCCGGGAATTCACTTCTCGGAAAAA
This sequence comes from uncultured Oscillospiraceae bacterium, assembly GCA_964418735.1. Taxonomy (GTDB): domain Bacteria; phylum Bacillota; class Clostridia; order Oscillospirales; family Oscillospiraceae; genus DUPK01. Next base: position 3,045 of record CAYQMY010000243.1, read on the forward strand.
TACCACAGCCCGCGCAAATCGTGCGCGACCGGG
>CAYQMY010000244.1:0-3063 GCA_964418735.1 uncultured Oscillospiraceae bacterium
TGGTGGAAAATGACCGGGCCGGGAATATGCAGCGGCTACTACTATCCGGTGTAACAGGCTCTCAACAAAAAGCTCAAAATCCCCAAGCACTTTTTTACGGTGCTTGGGGATTTTTTATATCACTGACGCCTAAGCCTTGTCCTTTTCCCTTATACCGATGCGGCGGATTTTGCCGTTGACGGTTTTCGGAAGGGCGTCTACGAATTCAATTATTCTGGGGTACTTATACGGCGCAGTTTCGCGCTTAACGTACTCCTGAAGCTCATGCTTGAGCTCCTCAGAGGGTACTGTCCCCTCCTTCAACACGATGGTCGCCTTAACTACGGCCCCGCGTATGGGGTCGGGGACGCCTGTAATCGCACATTCGGAAACCGCATGATGGTGGAGCAGAACGCTCTCAATTTCGAAGGGCCCAATGCGGTAGCCCGAGGACTTGATTATATCGTCGTTTCTGCCGACATACCAGATGTAGCCGTCCTCGTCCTGCCACGCGGTGTCGCCGGTGTGATACCAGCCGTCGCGCATGCAATCTGCCGTCTTTTCCTCGTCTTTGTAGTATTCTATTATTATACCAATCGGTCTCGGATTCATATTTACGCATATTTCGCCTGTCTGACCGACTTCGCAGGGCTGTCCATCCGGATCAAGCAGCTTTACGTCAAACTGGGGCGAAGCTTTGCCGGCAGAGCCCGGGCGCGGAGTCATTCCGCGAATATTGCAGATAAGCGGCGGCGTCTCAGTCTGACCGAAGGCCTCCATAAGAGTAATGCCAGTTTCATTCCTCCAGCCGTTGAAAACGTCCGGATTAAGCGGCTCTCCGGCTATATAGCAGCCCTTGAGCGAGGACAGATCGTATTTTTTCAAATCCTCTCTCAGGAAGAAGCGGTACATAGTCGGCGGACAGCAGAGCGTTGTGACCTTATACTTGCCGATAAGCGAAAGTATCTCGTCCGGAACAAACTTGTCAAAGTCGTAAACAAATAGTCCGGCTTCCATAATCCACTGACCGTAAATCTTGCCCCAGGCGCATTTTGCCCAGCCGGTATCTGCGATAGAAATGTGCAGACCATCCGGTATTACACACTGCCAGTGCTTTGCGGTAAGAATGTGTCCTATCGGATAGGTGTAGTCATGCAGAACCATTTTCGGATATCCCGAGGTGCCGGAGGAAAAGTAAATCAGAAAGGGGTCGGTCGACTTCGTTTTGACGCGCTCCCAGCTTTCGGACTGCTTTTCAAGTTCGGCGTTATAGTCGTGCCAGCCCTCGCGGCTTTCGCCCACGATTATTTTTGTCTTGAGTGTCGGGCAGTCGGCCTCGGCCTCGTCAAAAGCGTCTGCAGCTTCGCCTTCTGAGGTGCAGATTACCGCCGAAGCGGAGGATAGGTTTAAACGGTACTCGGCGTCATGCTTTTTAAGCATAAAGGTCGCCGGTATAAGCACCGCTCCCATCTTATGAATGGCGGTGGCGATGAACCAGAATTGGTAATGACGCTTTAATACGACGATAACCTTGTCGCCCTTCTTGATTCCAATAGAGCTTAGGTAGTTCGCGGTTTTGTCCGAGTAGCGCTTGATATCCGCAAAGGTGAAGCTGCGCTCCTCTCCCTTGGTATTGCACCACACGAGAGCGCGGCGCTCAGGATCATTTATCGCGATATCGTCAACGATATCGTAGCCGAAGTTAAAGCCCTCCGGACAGCTGGTTTTGAAGGAGGACAGTATTCCGTCCTTGCCGTACTCCTCTTCAACATATCTTAGGTTAATGTTTCTCATGATTATTTCTCCGCTCCGCCTTTCATTACTATAGCTATAAAGGTGCAGGGCTTACCGCCTACCGCTATCATTCCGTGTCCGCGACCGGAATTATAGTAGACAGTGTCTCCTGCGTTTAAAATCTCTGTGTGTCCGTCGTAAATGAACTTCAGTGAGCCTTCAAGAATGTAGTCCATTTCCTGTCCCTCATGTATGCTCATTGAGATTGGCTTATCTAAATCCTCTTCCACATAGGGGGCGTTGACCAAAAAGGGCTCAACAAACTTATCCTTGAAGTTTGACGCGAGGTGATGATACTCAAGACCCTTGCGGCGCTCCATTGTTATGCCCCTTCCGTTTCTTACGACGCTGTAGCCCGTAAGGTGCGGATTTTCGCCCGTCAGAAGCTCAATCATATCCATGCCAAACTTCTCGGCACAGTGATAAAGGAACATAAATGAAAAATCCTGGGCGCCTTGTTCGCACTTGAGATATTCCTCAGCGCTCATACCAAGCTCCTTGCCCATCTCCTCTGCGGAAATATTCATAACCTCGCGCACACTTCTTACTCTTTCGGCAATTTCGGCAACTCTAGGTTCCATTTTAAGACCATTCCTTTCACATTAATATGTCACAAGTTGACCACGATATGGTCATAAATTGTGCATGTGTTGCGGTTGCCCGCAGGGCGAGCAACACGCACTTGGATTAAACGTAAGTTTGATACTTGTTTCAAACTTACCATTCCTTTCACTTAAATAACGTCTAGGATTTTTATCTGACAAATAAAAAAAGACCCATCCCATAACCTGGGACGAGTCTGTATAACCCGCGGTACCACCCATATTGGTGCAATGCACCCACTCATCAAGCTCAAGCAAGCTTTAGGCTTTAACGCAGCCTTACGCAGAATCCTACGCGCAAAAAATGTTTCAGATCTGTACTCCGAAGTGACCCGTAAGCGCCGCCCCCACCGTCTTGCACCAACCGACGGCTCTCTGAAAGAAGTAAAGCGCGAACTCCCCTTCATCAACGTAATTAAATAAATTTTAAACTATACATCTCATTTTGTCAATACCAATAAAAAACTTTTTTAATTGCGCTGCAATTTTTAACACTGCCCCCGCAGGGTTATTATGATCTATTTTTCAGGAATTCACTTCCCTGAAAAATACCACAGCACGCGCAAACCGTGCGCGACCGGGTGTATCGCGGCGTAAGCCGCGTATCTAGGGGCAATTTGATACCTCCTAGATAAATTAAAGCTGCAAAACCATAGTTTTGCAGCTTTACGGGCATTGTAATGTTCTT
>CAYQMY010000245.1:0-3058 GCA_964418735.1 uncultured Oscillospiraceae bacterium
CCCGGTAAACCTCGCCTATGAGGCCGCGACGGCGGATCTGAACGATATAAACATGATTGACCCGTTCCATCTCGAGGCTTACGGCACAACCACTGTCAACTACAACCGCGACGTTGAAATTTTCCCGGTTCTGAAGACGATGTTTAACGAGATTTACGGAGAATCGCCGTACAATTCGCCCACGGATATGGGCGTTAACATGGCCGGTTATTGTATTGTTGACAACGATGCTGTTGAAAAAGCTGCCTGCGGCGAGATCATCCGCAGGTATTATAATACACTTTGCTCCAAAATGAAGGGGGTTGCCTCCAACGATGAGATTTACAAGATTGAGCTGATTATGAAGCAGCTTTCCATTTCGTCTGCGGACAGAACCGTCATTGGGGCTGCACTGGAGATTGAAGCGCAGACGGGGCTACCCGCGGCCGCGATGGAGCTGCCGGACGGGCGTATTATTACGGGAAAAACCTCGTCGCTGCTGGGCGCGTCAGCTGCCCTGCTTTTAAACGCCGTGAAAGCGGTCGGGGGCATAAGTGACGGGCTGCACCTTATTTCGCCCGTTATTATCGAGCCGATACAGGACCTAAAGATCAATCATCTCGGAAACACCAATCCACGGCTTCATACGGACGAGCTCCTGGTAGCGCTGTCTATTTGTGCGGCCACGAACCCTACTGCGGAGCTCGCAATGGAGCAGCTGCAAAAACTGCGGGGCTGCGAAGCACACTCTACGGTGATTTTATCTCAGGTGGACGAAAATGTATTTCGGAAGCTCGGTATCAATCTGACCTGCGAGCCGAAATACCAGACAAAGAAGCTGTATCATAAATAAATAAATTCGACACTTAACTACTATAAAAAAGGCTTTAGCTAAAATGAAGGCCTCCCGCAAGGGAGGCCTTCATTTTAGCTAAAGCCATTAGAATTCTGCTTTCCAGAGCCCGTGGAGGTTGCAGTACTCATATGCTGCCTTGGGCTTGTCCCCGTCAAGTGCAAAGGTGACCTTCGGAGCTTCACCGGGTTTCAGGCATTTTCTCTGGCCGCCCTTTTCGGTCTGGAGATAGACCCACTGTATATAGTGTTCCTCCAACATTGGATGCGGTACGGCGCCGACTTCTACTGTGACAATGTTTCCTTCGACCTTAACTACCGGAACATGCTTTTCGAGGGATGCGTCAACAGTGCCAGGAATAAGCTCACTCATATTCTCGCCGCAGCAGACGACGGGAACTCCGGAGCTGTGGATCATTCCAATAATGTTGCCACAGTGTTTGCAGATGTAGAAACGTGTATCACACATTCTAGTAACCTCCTGATATTTTTATATTATAATCATCATAATAAGAATGTCGGCGCAATAAAAAGGGAAAACGCCCTTAAACTTATTATGAAAGACTATCTGGGATATCCTCCGAGCGCAGCTCCATTAGGTCTTCGATCTTCGGGGCTTCAATAGCCGCAACGCGGTCGCACTGGTTTGACATTGTCTTTTCAAAAAGGTTTCTGACATCTCGAGCATTGCCAAAGTTTTCGTCGCGGGATTCATAGAGCCGCTTTAAAAGAGCCTTTGTTTTTTCTGCGGCCTCGGGAGCAAGAATGTACTCATGCTTTTTGCAGAGCAAAGCAAAAATCGCGTATAGCTGCTCGCCGTTGTAATCCTCGAATACAAAATACTTGCTGAAGCGCGATTCGAGACCTGGGTTCGACGAGATGAATTTATTCATCAGGTCTTCGTAGCCGGCAACGATGACAACCAAATCGTCTCGGTTGTCCTCCATGCTTTTTAAAATAATCTCTATCGCCTCTCGCCCGAAATCACTGCCCGCATCAGGGGTAAGGGAGTAGGCTTCGTCGATAAATAGTATCCCGCCCTTTGCCTTTTGAATTATTTCGGAGGTTTTTATTGCCGTCTGGCCCACAAAACCCGCGACAAGCGCGGAGCGGTCAGCCTCGACAAGCTGTCCCTTTGAAAGAACGCCCATGGATTTATAGATGCCGGACAGAAGTCGCGCGACGGTCGTTTTTCCTGTGCCGGGATTGCCCATGAAAACCATGTGGAGTGAGACGGGCGGCACGGCGAGTCCGTTCTGTATTCGAAGCTTCCTTACTTTAATAAGGTTAATAAGACTTTTTACATCCTTCTTAATGTTGTCAAGGCCGATGAGACCGTTTAGCTCTTCCATTAAGGATTCAAGGCTCCGAGGTTCCTCTGAAACTGGAGAGGCTTTCTCGGCCTGCTTTTCGCAGGCATCCTGATTCGGCGCATAGGCGGGCGCGGCCTTTATGCCGTCAAGAAAAGGCTTTTCGGGGGAGGTGATAAAGTTCGCAGCGTTAAGCGGTTTTTTTGATTCTACAACTCCGCTCCTGTCACAGACCGACATAAGCGCGTCCGAGCAGGAGGTAATAAAGTTCGCTTCTGCAATACTGACGTCTTCATCATCGGCTGCGAGCTCGAGAAGAAGGTTCGTCATAATACGGATAAGCGTTCTCGACGCAGATGTTTTGTTGCGCCTGTCAGTAGCAACTACTTCTATAAAGAAATCAGGAACGCGGAAAATCGAATAGTCGCATACCGCGCTTGTAAGCTCCCAGTATAAATAGTTCGGCTTCGTCTGATCCTTGGAATAGAGCTCGTTGATAAGCTCCGCGTTTCTCGCGGTTACACCGCCGCTCTTTGACCAGAGGCCTACAGCGCAGGAATGCAGGAACTCATCGGTCTCCGGCGCGAGGAAGCGGCCACCAGCGGCTTTGTAGAACGCGTCGACATTATTAATATAAACTTTATGGATATCATTTGCTGAAAGCATAAAACGCACCTCTGGTTGAGGATAAATGACCGCAAAGCGGTAATCATAATGTATATACGCAGAATATGGCTGTATGCGCTGAATCTAAGGTGTGGCGCGGGATGCGCCGCTAACACATTATATCGTGATTATCATTATATAATGTAGACTACCTTTATTATACATGCTTTTATCGGCGTTGCAAACAGTGAGTTTAGAAAAAAAGATAAAAAAGAGGGGAAAAAGGTGTTGACAAGAGGGTAGGAATAGTG
>CAYQMY010000246.1:0-3033 GCA_964418735.1 uncultured Oscillospiraceae bacterium
CCCTAGGTAAGCACTGATTTAATCCGGCGTTGCCAGATTGGTGGGGATAGTAGCCTCAATCAAGGCAAAAAAGCGCAGGAATAATTACTTTATTTCAAGCTTTTTTAACAATGAGTGGGGGTGCTAGACCCGCCAAGATGGTAATGTCGGATTAATCAGTGCTTACCTAGATACGCGGCTTACACCGCGATACCCCCGGCCGCGCACGATTTGCGCGGGCTGTGGTATTTTTCCGAGAAGTAAATTCCCGGAAAAATAGATTTTTATTTCCCTGTGAGGGAGTTTTGACAGGCTGCTATTATAATTGTAGGAAGGTAATAAATTGGAAAACAGGGTAAAGCAGATTTTGCTGATGTGCCCAAAGATTCTGGCAGGAGCTATTCTGGATGCCGCAGGCGTCAGCTTTCTGATGTACAGCAACGGCATAATTACGGGCGGAGTAATGGGCGTGGCGATGATACTCAACAAGCTTATTTTAACGCCTGTCGGAATTGTGACCATCATTCTGAATATACCTTTGTTTCTTTTTGCGTGGAGAACGCTTGGAATTAAGTTCCTTTTTGGATCCTTTCTCGGAATGGCGGCAAGCTCGCTTGCTCTGGATCTTTTCGAGCTGCTTCCCACTATTACGCTTACTACAAATCCGCTGCTTGCGGGCTTGTTCGGAGGCTTTATTACAGGCGTCGGGCAGGGAATAATATATCTTGCGGGAGGCAGTACGGGCGGCATTGATATTATCGCGAAGGCTGTGCGCAGGAAGCGCCCGTATTTAAACCTCGGTAAAATAATAATGGTGCTAAATGCGTTGGTTTTTACGGTCTACGCTGTGGCTATGAGACAGTATGAGGCGGCAATGTATTCCGTCGTATCGGCTTTTGTGGCTTCAAAGCTGATAGACACCGTTCTTTACGGACTTAACTACACTAAGGTCTGCTATATCATTGCAGAAAAAAGCGCGGAAGTGAGCAAAAGAATTACCGAGGAGCTGGGGCGCGGTGTAACCATGCTCTACGGACGCGGCGCATATTCCGGGCAGGAGAAAATGGTGCTTCTTTGCGCGATAAAAAAGCAGCAGATTTTAGAGCTTAAGAATATTGTCAAACAGACAGACCCTGATGCTTTCATAATTATTTCTGAAAGCAGAGAGGTTCATGGATACGGTTTTCAGTTTTTGGATGATAAAGATTAGTAGCCACTGATTTAATCTTTGTCGGCGTCTGAGCGGATCAATTTCCGCCACTTCGTCCAAAAAGCCTCGTTAATACACAAAGTATTGCCTACGTTTTTTGAACGAACTGACAAAAATTTATCTCGCTCATCCATCCGACACGATTAAACAAGTGGCTACTTAGGTAAGTTAAGAGCGCTAAGCAACGATAAAAATAAGGAGGTGCCGATATCAGAAATAAAATGTTAATACTTCTTTTGGCGGCGCTTTTTCTCATCTCTTCCGGATGCTCAGCGCTTCCGGCAGGCGAATATTATTCGTCAAAGGAGCATAAAAACAGCGGCAGCCTTACGGAAGTCGATTCAAGCGTGATAGTCGTGAAAACCTATCAGGGAATAAAGACCGCCATCTCCACCTTTGTAAAGGAGGGCAGGGAGGAAGGCGTGCTTAAGGTGAGCGATTACGACGGGGATGTGCAGGAGGCTATTTCCGGAGTTTGCCGAGAGATCACGAGCGACACCGCAATCGGTGCGTATGCCGTAGACAGTATGGCACAGAGCTATACCAAGACGGCCACCCACTATCAGGCGACTGTGAAAATTAAGTACAAACATACAAAGGAACAGATTCAGGGCATAGTCTACTTAAATAACGCCTCGGCGGTGCAGACAAGCCTTACTGCGGCGCTTTTGGAGCACAGGGATTATCTTGTCATTTCAATAGCCTCCGAGACTATCAATGAACAATATATCAGGGATTTTGTTGTTCAGTATTATAGAGGTGAGCCAAAGTCGCTGATCGCGCTGCCCACGGTCTACACAGCGGTATACGAAAAGCCCTCAAACCCAAGACTGCTGGAAATACAGATTACCTATCCTTATGCTGAGGAGCAGGAAGAGGCGATGAAGACGGCGCTTATGAACAAGGCCACAAAGGTTCTCGCTAATGCCAAGAGCTCTTCCGCGGCCTACAGCGCTTTGAAGGCCTGCGCGGGACTGATTTCCGCAGCGAGCTACTCACTTTCTAACGGAAGTCCGACGGCTTACGGTACGCTTGTGGACGGAATCGGCAACAGCGAGGGCTACGCTATGGCGTTTAAGCTATTGTGTTCGATGTTGGGAGTTGAGTGTACGGTTGTCGAAGGAACGCTGAAGGGCGCCCCGCACTACTGGAACATAATAGAGGTGGAAGACTACTTCTATCACGTTGATCCCGCCGGCTGTGAGCTCACGGGGATAAGCACAGCGTTTTTGAGAAACGACATTCAGATGCAGGTTGGTGCATATCACTGGGATACGTCAAAGCATGAAGCCTGCAATGGTGCGCTTTCCTATAGCGAGGTGGCCAATTGAAATAATGTGCGCTGAACAAAGTCGAAAGCGTTGAAATTATAAATGTTTCAACGCACTTAGGCTTTGTTCAAATGCAAGGTTTTTGAGCAAATATGCTTAAAAACCTTGCATTTTGATTCTGTGATATTTTGGAAAAATATCACAGAATCCGCACATTGATTACTGTCTGCTTGTCAAAATGCTATATTTTTAGCATTTTGACCTTGAAAACAAATTGTTTTGTTTTCAAAGAACAATCCGCTACAGCGAATTGTTCAGCAGACATTAAATAGCAAGGTAAAGCAGTTTTCATAGTTATTTAAATATGAGTACACATTTTAGTCACATATTCTTACTGAAATGGTGCTATTATAAACACGATCAAAAAACACAGGATTTTGATCAAGGATTGACTGGACGAAAGATGATAAAAAGCGGCACGGGCAGCTTTTAGGGCGTGGCGCCAACAGGCGCCGCGCTCCCCGACAAAACTTGATATTAAAAATTCTCGCCTCTGCCGGATTCGGCGGAGGC
>CAYQMY010000247.1:0-3032 GCA_964418735.1 uncultured Oscillospiraceae bacterium
GAGTGGCCCTGGGTATAGCCCCTGTAGGCCGACATCAGGCATACGAAGAATATCGCTGGAGACAGCATCAGAATGCTGGGTGCCGCTTCAACATCTCCCATGCTGATTGCAATCGGCTTTGAAAAGAACAGCATTATAGAGGTTCCAATAAAGCCAAGAACGCAGAAGGTTACGGTTGCGACCTTGAAGATCCTCTTGATCTGTCTTCTGCGATCAAGGGCATTTGCTTCCGAAATCAGCTTAGAAACTGCAATCGGGAACCCGGCTGTTGAAAGCGTCAGCAGCACGCTGAAAATAATATAAGCCAAGTTAAAATGGGCATAACCTGCATCCCCTATTATATTTCCGAGAGCAATCTTGTAAACTGCGCCAAAAATTTTAACCAACGCCACAGTTGCCGCAAGAATCGCGGCGCCGTGCAGATAATTCTGGCTTTTCTTTCCAGACATAAAGCTTCCCCCCGCATAAGTGCTTTAAATTGTGAATGCTTGTACCGCACTTGTGCCTATACGGACTATAATATTCGAAATAATTGTGTTTTAAACCTTAAATAATCAATGATTTTAGTCTCTCTGAAATCATTGATTATTTCGCTCATAATGATGGGGGACGCCCGGTGAGCGCCCCCCCGTCGGCTTATTGAGTTTTTACTTGTCCAGCTTCGCGCCGCACTTTTTGCAGAAGGTGTCGCCCTTGCTGCAGGTTTCGCTGCAAACCGGGCATATTACGCTCTTTTTGAACTCGGCAAGCTTCGCCCTGTAGCTCTCAATTTCCGCGTTCTTTTCATCGACGCTCTTTATAATTTCGGAAAGTGCGTTTTCATCCGTCACCTTACCCGTATGGGTGTCGTATACGATTGTGCCGATTTCACGCATACTGAGGCCTATTTCGGTATTGAGATCGAAGATCTTCATGTTAAGCTTCGCCATCTCCAAGGTATCGCCCGTCTTCTGACCGACCTGCCTTGCGGCCGACTCCGCGGCATCCGCAGCAATCGTCGCTGTTTCCTTAATTTTGTTCAATAATTCCTTTACCTTATCGTCCATGATAAAACCCCCTTATATATTAAAGTATTCCCTGAAATTGAGACTTAAAATCCTTCTGGCTTCCTCGTAGGGCAGCCCCAGCTCCATAAAGCTTTTTATTTCCTCAGGATAGTTCATCAGCGGAAAGTCCGTTCCGAAAAAGCAGTTTTCCACCCCGTAATGATAAATAAGCTTCTTTACGTACTCCTTGTCAAGAGCGAAAAGCGAGCTGCTGGTGTCCACCTTGACATTGTAGCGCTTAAGAAGTTCCTCCGCGCTGTCCCAGCAGTTGTAGCCTCCGAAGTGCGCTGCGATAACGCGAAGCTCCGGCATTTCGTCAAGCACCTTTGAGAGCCTTTGGGGACTCGAAAAGGTGTATCTTTTGTCACCCATATGTAAAAGAAACGGGAGCCTGCCGCCCACAGCCTCATACATATGATACGCTTCAGGCGAGTCTAAGTTGAACTCCTGAAAATCAGGGTGCAGCTTTATTCCGTGAAGGCCCATTTGAATGATGCGGTTTATCTCGTCCTCAAGGCCCTCCATCCTCGGATGCAGCGTGCCAAAGCCGAAAAACTCGGCGTGCTCAGAGCACTCTCTGGATATAAAATTGTTTATGTCTCTGACCTGTCTCGGCGAGGTAGCGACCGAACAGACAAGGTATTTTTTTATGCCGTAGCTGCTCCCCTGCTGAAGCAAGCCCTCGGGCGAGCCGTTATGGGAGGGGGGCAGGTCGTAAAAATCGCCTATGTTCTTGGCGGCCTTCTCTGCGATTGGGGAAGGGAAAATATGCGTGTGTGAATCGATAATCTCGAAATCCTCATAAGAATAATCCTGCATGGTCTGTCTCCAAAAATTACTTATCGTCGAATTGATTATAGCACTCATATAGAGCTATTGCAAGCGTTTTAAGGCTTCGGAGCAAGGCGCGAAAACGTCCAAAAACAAAAGACCCCATCCCAAGCATATTCGCCGAAAAGCCTTCCGGTATTTTACCCGAAAGCTTAAGTTGCGGCTTACGCAAAGGCTGGGGTCTTTTAGGTAACCACTGATTTAGTCCGGCGTTGCCAGATTGTGATGTCGGATTAATCAATGGTTACCTTGTTAGTCTGTCAGGCCCTGCTGCTGACGATCCTTGATCGCGTCCTTGCGGGAGAGGTTAACGCGGCCCTTCTCGTCTATCTCCATGACCTTGACCCAGGTCATGTCACCGACGTTCAGAACATCCTCGACCTTCTCAACGCGGCGGTTTTCGAGCTTCGAAATGTGAACCATGCCGTCCTTGCCGGGAACAAGCTCAACAAAGGCGCCTATCGGCAGTATGCGGACGACCTTGCCGTAGTACAGCTTGCCGACCTCGGGTACGAACACGATGTTGTCTATCCAAGCCTTCGCTGCGCGGCAGGCCTCGATGTCAATACCGGAAATGAAGATGTTTCCGTCGTCCTCGATATCAACCTTCGCTCCGGTTTCGGCGACGATCTTCTGAATTACCTTTCCGCCGGAACCGATAACCTCACGGATTTTCTCGACGTCGATCTTCATCTGTATCATCTTCGGAGCATACTGAGAAACCTCAGTTCTCGGTGCGGAGATGCACGGCAGCATTATCTCGTCGAGAATCTGGAATCTGGCTTCCTTTGTTATATCAAGCGCGGAATTGATTACTTCGTAAGTTAGTCCGTCGTTCTTAAGGTCCATCTGAATAGCCGTGATACCGGTCTTTGTTCCTGCAACCTTAAAGTCCATTTCGCCGTGGAAGTCTTCAACGCCCTGGATGTCTATAAAGGTCGTCCAGCGATCCTTATCTGATATAAGTCCGCAGGAAATTCCGGCGACGGGAGCCTTGATGGGAACACCGGCGTCCATGAGTGCGAGCGTTGAGCCGCAAATCGAGCCCTGCGAGGTCGAGCCGTTGGACGAGAGTACCTCGGATACGACTCTGATTGCGTAGGGGAACTCTGTAACGGGCGGGATAACGGGCTCAAGAGCCTTTTCAGCAAGTGC
>CAYQMY010000248.1:0-3027 GCA_964418735.1 uncultured Oscillospiraceae bacterium
GTTTGCGGGGTAGGGGGGACGCATGCGCGGCATTCCTCGGTGTCCCTCGATGGACTCAATAAGAGCTGTTTCTTCGCCGCAGACGAAAGCGCCCGCGCCCTGCTTAATATGCAGGTGGAAGCTGAAGCCCGTTCCGAGTATGTTGTCGCCGAGATAGCCCTTCTCCTCAGCCTGCTTGATTGCGATTTCAAGACGCTTTATAGCTATGGGGTACTCAGCTCTCGCGTAAATATAGCCCTCGGAAGCTCCGATGGCGTAGCCGCCAATCGCAAGACCCTCGATAACGCTGTGCGGGTCGCCCTCAAGTACGCTTCTGTCCATAAATGCGCCGGGGTCGCCCTCGTCGGCGTTGCAGATTATGTACTTCTGGTCAGAGGCGGGAGCCGCCGCGAACTTCCACTTAAGTCCGGTGGGGAAGCCCGCACCGCCGCGTCCCTTAACGCCGGAGGCGAGAACCTCAGCCACAACGTCCTCAGGCTTCATGGTTTTAAGAGCCTTTTCAAGTCCCTTGTAGGCGTCCATGGCAAGGGCCTCGTCAAGGGATTCAGGGTTGATTTTACCGCAGCGGGAGAGAACGATGCGCTGCTGCTTAACGATAAAATTGCTCTCTGCACCCGTACCGTCGCTCTTCATAACGACAGATGCCTCAACCGTATTTCCGCCCTTTATATGCTTTTCGAAGATTTCCTTCGCTTTTTCCGGCGTGACCTCGCCGTAAACCGTGCTGAAACCGCTGTCGTCTATAAGCTCAACCATCGGCTCCTTATAGCACATGCCCATGCAGCCGGTTTCGCCGACCTCAAGTTTAACGTCGGGATTCTGCTTTACAAGCTCCTCAAAGGCGTCTCTGACCTTAAGGCCGCCCGACGCAATACCGCAGGAGCCAAGTCCAATCATTATTTTCATTTCACTTTGCCCTCCTTGGCGTAAAAGTCGCGGATAATCTCTCGAACCTTCGCGGGGGTAAGGCGTCCGTGGGCATCTTCGTCTATCATCATTACCGGCGCAAGGGAGCAGCAGCCAAGACAGGCAACGGATTCAAGAGTGAACTCCCCGTCCGGCGTCGTGTCGCCAAGCTTAATCCCCAGCTCGTCACAGAGCGCGTCTGCGATGGTTTCTGCGCCGTTTACATGACAGGCGGTGCCGAAGCAGACCTTGATGGTGTGTCTGCCGGAGGGCTTTAATTTAAACTGAGAATAGAAGGTCGCAACGCCCATAATCTGAGTTACAAAGATTCCGGTACGCTCAGAAAGGCGCTTTATAATATCCTCAGGCAGATATCCGTAAGCACCCTGAAGTTTCTGCAGGATAGGAATGAGGTCAGCCTCCGTGCCCTTGAAACCGGACAGTATGGCTTCAAAAGGCTCATAATACTTGCTGTCTTCATTGCAGCAACCGCACATATGTATTCCTCCAAACTGATAAAAGTACCTGGTTGAACCCAACCAGCCATTTTTGAGTATATTTCATATGATTATACTTTATTTTATCTTTAAATACAATAAAAAAAGCTATCCAAATTCCAAAAAGGTGTTTGCAGACTATGGTTTAAGCCGTTGACAGAAGAAAGAATTAGATGTAAAATGTAACAAGAACTTTAGTTTAAAGGGAGAATGATAGTATGAAGAGAATTAAGACTCTTGAAACCCGCGATCTTAATAAGAGCCTTGTAAACGGCGGCTGCGGTGAGTGCCAGACCTCCTGCCAATCGGCTTGCAAGACCTCCTGCGGTGTGGCGAATCAAAAGTGTGAGAACAACAAGAAGCACTGATTTATAAAAAATGCCGCCTGAACGCACAAACGTGCGGGCAAGCGGCTTTTTTATTTATTAAGGGCAACACCTCACAAATCTGAGCACGAGCTTGCTTGCTTATTTTCCGCCAAATCGTCCAAAAATGCTCGGGAATACACAAAGTATTCCTCTGCGCTTTTTAGCCAATTTGACAAAAAATCCGACTGCGCAATCCCGCACTCAGATTCGTTCTGTGTTACCCAAATTTCTCATCATTTAAAGGAATAGAAGAATGATACATCAATATAAACAAAACGGATATAACATAGTGCTGGACGTCTACAGCGGTGCAGTGCACTCGGTAGACGAGCTTGCCTATGACATAATAGCTCTTTTTGAGTCGACTTCTGAGGACGAAATCGTGTCCATTATGCTCGAAAAGTACAAGGACGATCCTACGGTCAACGAGCAGGAGATTCGCGAGTGCATTTCTGATGTTGCGGAGCTTAAAGAGCAGGGCAGGCTCTTTACGGAGGACAAATGCTCAGAAAAGGCCGTAGATTTCAAAAAGCGCAATACCGAAATCAAGGCGATGTGCCTGCATGTCGCACATACCTGCAATCTTAACTGTCAGTACTGCTTTGCAAGTCAGGGGAAGTATAAGGGCGAACGCGCTCTGATGAGCCTTGAGGTCGGAAAGCAGGCAATCGACTTTTTGATAAAGAATTCTGGGAAAAGGGTGAACCTTGAGGTTGACTTTTTCGGCGGCGAGCCCCTGATGAACTGGGAGGTCGTTAAGCAGATAGTCGCCTACGCGAGAAGCGTTGAGAAGCAGTATAACAAAAACTTCAGATTTACGCTTACGACAAACGGCATACTGCTCGACGATGAGGTGACGGAGTTCGCGAACAGGGAAATGAATAACGTCGTTCTCAGCCTCGACGGCAGGAGGGAAGTCCACGACAGCCTGCGCAAAAACTATGCGGGCGAGGGAAGCTATGACATTATTGTCCCGAAGTTTCAGAAGTTTGTTCAAAGCCGCGGGGATAAGGAATACTATATCCGCGGAACCTTTACACATAACAATATCGATTTTACGAACGACCTGTTCCACATGGCCGACCTCGGATTTACTCAGCTCAGCATGGAGCCGGTGGTTTGCGCTCCGTCCGATCCTTTTGCGCTGACCGAAGCTGATTTGCCCGAGCTTAAAAGGCAGTATGAGCTCCTTGCAGCGGAGATGCTTAAAAGGGAAAAGGAAGGCCGCGGCATAACCTTTTACCACTATATGATAG
>CAYQMY010000249.1:0-3023 GCA_964418735.1 uncultured Oscillospiraceae bacterium
CGGGAAGGCTGAGGTGGTGTAAGGTGTTTCAGACCTTTCGCAATGCATGGAAAATCGAAGAACAGCGTAAAAAGATCATCTTCACGCTGTTTATCATCCTGCTGTACCGTATAGGCAACGCCGTACCCGTTCCTTATATCAACACTGCACTTCTTTCGCAATACTTTAATAGCCTTTCAAACACGGTTCTAGGGCTTTATAACGTAATGTCGGGTAATGCGTTTTCCAGCGCTACGATATTCGCGCTTTCTATACAGCCCTATATCAACGCATCAATTATTATTAACCTCTTGACAATGGCCATTCCCGCCCTTGAGCGTCTCCAGAAGGAAGGCGGAGAAGAGGGCAGAAAGAAAATAGAGAGCATCACCCGTTATTCCACAGTCCTTATCGGACTTATTCAGGGTCTCGCTTACTATTTCCTTATTCAGCGCGGCGGCATACTGTCGGAGACCGGAATTTGGCAGGGCATCGTAATAGTTCTTACCTTCACTGCCGGCTCTGCGCTTCTGATGTGGCTCGGCGAGCAGATCACAGAATTCGGAATCGGAAACGGAATTTCGATTATACTTTTTGTAAGCATCGTTTCCCGCTTCCCCGCGAATGCGATCTCCCTTGTCGAAGGCCTCAAGACAGGCTCGCTGTCATGGCTTGCGCTTTTTGGAATAATTATCGGAATCGTGCTGATAGTTCTTCTCATCGTGTTTATCACGAACTCCGAAAGACGCATCCCGGTTCAGTATTCAAAACGCGTTGTCGGGCGTAAGATGTATGGCGGACAGAGCACGCACCTTCCTATCAAGGTCAATATGTCCGGCGTTATCCCCATCATCTTTGCGCAGTCCATCGCGGCTCTCCCCGCTACTGCAGCGGCGTTCTTCCCCGCTCCGAGCGAGGGTTCGTTCTGGTCAGGGTTTCTCAAGGCGATTGACACCACCTCCGGAGTATACATGCTGATTTACTTCCTGCTTATCATCGCTTTCAGCTACTTCTATGCGACGGTGCAGTTCAATCCCATTGAGGTTTCAAACAACCTCAAGAAGAACGGCGGATTTATTCCGGGCTTCCGCGCCGGCAAGCCCACCTCCGAATTCATTTCGAAGGTTCTCGGCAAAATTACGCTCTTCGGCGCCCTGTATCTGGGTGTCATCGCGATAATGCCCCTTATTTTCAGTAACGTTACCAGTATGACCGGCATAGCTCTTGGCGGTACTTCCATAGTTATCGTCGTCGGTGTTGCGCTTGAGACGGTAAAGGGAATGGAAGCACAGATGCTTATGCGTCACTATAAGGGCTTCCTTGAATAAGAAGGATAGTGAAATCATGAAACTTATTTTCTTAGGAGCGCCCGGTGCCGGAAAAGGCACTTTGGTGGAAATGCTGATAAAGGATATGAAGGTCCCGGCAATATCAACGGGCAATATTCTTCGTGCGGCCATCAAGGACGGTACGCCGATAGGACTTAAGGCCCAGGAATTCATTTCATCAGGACAGCTTGTCCCTGACGAGGTTATAATCGGCATCGTCAAGGAGCGGCTTTCGCAAAAGGATTGTTCAAACGGCTTCATCCTCGACGGTATGCCGAGAACAATCCCCCAGGCGCAGGCGCTGGAAAATGCGGGCATCGACATCGATGCCGCAATACTGCTGGATGTGCCAGATGAGATGATCGAGGAGAGGATGGTTGGCCGCCGCACTTGTGTCAAATGCGGCGCCAGCTACCATGTAAAAACCATTCCGCCTAAGGTGGAAGGCATCTGCGATGTTTGCGGCGAACCTCTTACGAGGCGTAAGGATGACGACCCGGAAACCGTTAAGGAAAGACTCAGGGTTTATCATCGTGAAACCGAACCGCTTGCGGACTTTTATAAGTCAAGAGGAAAGCTCCACATTGTAGACAGTACACAGGCCCCAACACACACCCTAAAGCTGGTATCGGAGCTTTTGGTAACGCTCAGATGATACAGGTTAAATCGGAGCGAGAGCTTGAACTGATGCGTAAAGCCTGCAGAATCACCGCGGCTTCCCGCGCCTTGGCGGGGGAAATGATCTCGGCAGGCATTCACACACAGGAAATCGACAGGGCTGTGCAGGATTTTATAACAAAGCAGGGGGCGGTGCCTTCATTTCTCAACTACAACGGTTACCCCAAGAGTATGTGCGTCTCGGTAAATGAAGAGGTTATCCACGGAATACCCGGGAAGCGCAGAATCAAAGAGGGAGACATTGTAAGTGTGGACGTGGGGGCGTATATCGGCGGATTTCATGGGGATTGCGCCGCGACCTTTGCGGTCGGGGAAGTAGGCGAGAGCGCAAGAAAGCTTATCGAGGTTACTCGTCAGAGCTTTTTTGAAGGCATCAAATTCGCCCGTCCCGGCTATCGGGTTTCGGATATCTCAAATGCAATCCAGACTTATGCGGAATCATTCGGTTTTTCTGTTGTAAGGGAATATGTGGGACACGGCATTGGGGCAAAGCTCCATGAAGATCCCGAGGTCCCGAACTTCGGCGAACCGGGTCACGGACCGCGGCTTATACCCGGAATGACTATTGCCATTGAACCTATGATAAATCTGGGCAAGTCCCGCATACGGGTGCTAAGCGACGGATGGACCGTAGTAACGGCAGATGGTCAGCCTTCGGCACATTATGAGAACACCGTTTTAATTACGAACGGCGAGCCTGAGATATTGACGACGGCTGACGGAGAGTGCTGATGGAAATTGAAAAATCCCATATAGTGATTTCCCTTGCCGGACGGGACAAAGGCAGCCTGTTTTTCGTGTTTGACAGAGACCAAAACACCGCAATTCTGGTGGACGGAAAATGCAGGAAGCTTAGTAAACCAAAGCGCAAAAACATCTCGCACGTTCGATTCGTTTCTGAGAGCAGAGCAGAAATTGCGGAAGTTATCAGAAACGGCGGCAAGGTTTCAGACAAGGATTTAAGAAAATGGCTGGCTGTTTTTAAAGCCGGTACAGGAAATGACAAGGGAGGGACATACGTTTGGCAAAAGACGATGT
>CAYQMY010000250.1:0-2982 GCA_964418735.1 uncultured Oscillospiraceae bacterium
ATAGAAAGGGGAGCGTGCTCTCTTGAGGAGCCGCAGCCGAAGTTCTGACCGGCGACCATAATGGTGCCGCCAGCCGCGACGCGGCTCGGGAAGTTCTTGTCAAGGTCCTCCATGCAGTGGGAGGCCAGCTCCTTCTCGTCTGTGGTGTTGAGGTATCTTGCCGGGATTATGACGTCGGTATCGACGTTGTTTCCGTATTTGATTACTTTGCCTTTTGCGTTCATATCTGCACCTCCTTAAATCTGCTCGGGGGAAGCGATTTTACCAGCGATTGCCGAAGCCGCCGCAATAGCGGGGCTCGCGAGGTAAACTTCACTCTCAGGGTGTCCCATGCGTCCGACAAAGTTGCGGTTTGTCGTTGCGACAGCTCTCTCGCCCTTCGCCAGAACGCCCATGTGACCGCCGAGGCAGGGGCCGCAGGTGGGGGTCGAAACTGCGCAGCCGGAGTTTACAAAAATCTCAAGTAGTCCCATCTTCATTGCCTCAAGATATATTTTCTGAGTCGCGGGGATAATCAGGACACGGCACTCCTTGTGGACTTTTCTGCCCTTCAGAATGCCTGCTGCGACCACGAGGTCTTCAAGCCTGCCGTTGGTGCAGGAGCCGATTACCACCTGATCAATCTTGATATCGCCGACCTCGTCGATGGTTCTGGTGTTCTCGGGCAGGTGAGGGAAGGCGACAGTGGGCTTTATAGCAGCGAGGTCGATTTCGATGACTCTCTCATACTCCGCGTCCTCGTCGGCCTTGTAAATGACGGGCTTTTTGCTCCTGTGCTCGGCCTCATATGCCGCTGTTATTTCATCGTACTCGAAGATGCCGTTCTTAGCGCCGGCTTCAATTGCCATGTTCGCCATGCAGAGCCTGTCGTCTATGGTAAGGTTCTTAAGTCCGTCGCCGGTGAACTCCATAGACTTGTACTGTGCGCCGTTAACGCCTATCATGCCGATGATATGGAGGATTACGTCCTTACCTGAAACCCACTTCTGGGGCTTGTTCTTAAGCACAAACTTAATCGCCGTAGGAACCTTGAACCAGGCGGTTCCGGTCGCCATCGCGTAGGCCATGTCCGTTGAGCCGACACCGGTTGAGAACGCCCCGAGAGCGCCATAGGTGCAGGTGTGAGAGTCAGCTCCGATTATAAGGTCGCCGCTTCCGACAAGACCCTTTTCGGGCAGCAGCGCGTGTTCCACGCCGACCTCGCCGACGTCGAAGAAGTTTTCGATGCCCTTGTCTCTGGCAAACTCCCTTACAGCCTTACACTGTTCGGCCGCCTTGATGTCCTTGTTAGGGGTAAAGTGATCCATTACAAGCGCTATTTTGCCGCAGTCAAAGACGCAGGACGCCTTCGCCTTGTTAAATTCCTTGATTGCTACGGGCGCCGTGATGTCGTTGCCAAGCACCATATCGAGCTTCGCCATTACGATTTCGCCCGCTTTTACACTTTCGCGCCCTGCGTGGGCCGCGAGTATTTTTTGAGACATTGTCATTCCCATTATTATAACCATTCCTTTCGCATTGCTTATGGAACTTAAATTTCCGCTTTTGCTGTTTTTGTAAGCATGTATTCAAATGAATCTGCAAGCGCCAGCCAGCTAGCCTGGATGATGTCGGTCGAAACGCCCACGGTGGTCCATGTGCGCTCGCCGTCCGTGGATTCGATCAAAACTCTAACCTGTGCCGCCGTTGCGTGGCTGCCCTCAAGAACCCTGACCTTATAGTCGATGAGGTGCATTTTGAAAAGCTGTGGGTAGAAAACCACGAGAGCTTTACGAAGGGCGGAGTCAAGCGCATTGACCGAGCCGTTTCCGAGCGAGGCGGCAGTCTCGTTTACTCCGTCAACCTCTATGTTTATCATCGCGTATGAAGCAAGCTCGGGGTTTGCCGCCGGATATTCGCCGGTGGTCTTATACATTTTGAGGTCAAAATGGGGCTTATATCTTCCCAAAACCTTGAGAATAAAAAGCTCAAGGCTCGCGTCGGCAGACTCGAACTGATAACCCTCATGCTCGCGCTGCTTCAGCCGCTTCATGATTTCTATGACCTCGGGGGAATCCTTGACAAGCTCCGGAGCTATATCGCTGAGCTTCGCGAGGACTGTTGTTCTGCCCGATACCTCGGACATCAAAAAGCGCCTTGCATTTCCGACTGCCTCGGGATTGATGTGCTCAAAGGAGCTTTTGAGCTTTAATACGCCGTCGATATGCATTCCGCCCTTGTGCGCAAAGGCACTTTCGCCGGTAAACGGCTTATCCTTCGGTACAGTGAGGTTTGAGATAGAAGAAATCCTCATCACGGTGTCGGAAAGCTGGCTTATATCGCCCTCTACGCAGTGATAACCCCTTTTGAGCTGAAGGTCGCCGATCAGAACGCTGAGGTCGGCGTTTCCGCAGCGCTCGCCAATGCCTATAAAGGTGCCCTGAATCTGTACGGCTCCGGCCTTTACGGCCATGAGGGAATTTGCGACCGCGCAGCCGGTGTCATTATGGCAGTGGATGCCAATGCGGAGATTCGGGTACATTTCACATACCAGCTTTACAATTTCGAAAACCTCGTCGGGAAAGGTGCCGCCGTTGGTATCGCAAAGGCAGAGCGCGTCGGCGCCGCCTTCTGCGGCAGCCTCAAGCACCTTCAAAGCATAGCCGGGATTATTTTTGTAGCCGTCGAAGAAGTGCTCGGCGTCGAAAATAAGCTCCTTGCCCTTGCTTTTTAAAAATGAAACGGTTTCTCTGACCATCGCGAGATTTTCCTCAAGCGAGACCTTAATAATTTCGGTAGCGTGGACATCCCACGATTTCCCGAAAATTGAAACGGTGGGAGTTTCGGCCTTAAGCAGAGAAAGAACGTTCTCGTCCTCGTCGGCGCGCATTCCTTTTCTCCTTGTGCTTCCGAATGCGCAGAGCTTCGAGTTTTTTAGTTTCAGCTTAGAGGCCTTTTGAAAAAATTCAATATCCTTTGGGTTTGAGGATGGGTTTCCCGCTT
>CAYQMY010000251.1:0-2978 GCA_964418735.1 uncultured Oscillospiraceae bacterium
ATTTGAACATACAGAAGCTCATCTATTTTAACTATGCGGCAAGCTATCTGAATTTTTCGAAAGCTGCTGAAGCCTGCAACATCGCGCAGACTGCCATGAGCAGATGTATCGCGCAGCTTGAAAGCGAGCTGGGCTGTACTCTTTTTAACCGCATCAATCACAAGATAACACTTACTCCCGCCGGAAAGTGCTTCTGGGAGGAGACCCGTGTGATCGTAGACCGGTACGAGCATGCGAGGAAGATTGCACACGATGCGGCAATGGGCTTCAACGGATTTATTTCGATAGGCTACGGGGGGTTTGACCGCCTGATGGCCATAGAATATGCCGAGTCCTTCAGAGCCGAGTGTCCCAACGTGAATCTTTCGCTTTTCCACTATCCGTATGACGATCTGGCCCACAGTCTTATAACTGAAAACTGCGACATCATCTTCGGTCCGGCAAACAGGCTCCTGCAGCTCAACAATGTGAGGACCGTAACTACATATGCGTCCAAGTATTATGTTGCCGTCAGCACACAGCACCCGCTCGCGCAGCTCGACACGGTCTCCGGCGACATGATAAAAAACGAAACCATACTTTTCCCGGCCAAGGCCGGTTTTCTGGAAAGAAGCTCGAATTACCGTTTCTGTCTTCAATTTGACATTATTCCCGGAAAGCTTGTTTACTCGAATTGTCCAGAGGCCATGCTCGCGATGACTGAGCTGAACCTCGGCATATCGCTGGTTCCCGAGCATCTGCTGCTCGACGATTTAAAGAAGATAAAGCTGATTCCCATAACTCCGCAGCCGCCTATGGGCAAGGAGCACATGGCCGCAAGCTTCCTATCCAACGAGAAGGCTGTTGTGAATGCTTTTCTCAACCACGTAGAAAAGCGGCGAGACACATTCACAGAGAGCATAGGCAGCAGAATAAACGCCTGTTTATAGTATTAGTATCAAAAGCACGGTAAGGAGAAAGCTATGCCGGGGCGATTTCAGACAAAAAAATTATTCAGCCGTTAACGTTATTGTGTTAACGGCTGAATTCTTTTTGTCATTTTAAACCGCTGAACAGCTTTCTATAACTGTCTCCTGCAGGGTGTTCACGCCGGGCCCTATGCAGTGACAGGCGACAAAGTGCCCCGGGCTAACCTCAACAAGAGGAGGCGTGCTTTTCCTGCAACTCTCGCAAACATAGTTGCAGCGCTTGGCAAAACGGCACTCATCTGCGGGATCGATGGGTGATGTAACTTCGCCGCGGAGCTTGATTTGCTGCGGATTGCCGTTCACCTTAGGCACCAGTATCGCGCTCAGAAGCGCCTTGGTGTAAGGATGCGTGGGATTTGCAAAGAGTTCCTCGGCCGGCGCCTTCTCGACCACCTGACCTAGGTACATAACCATAATATCATCAGCAAAGTAGTTAATGACGGAGAGGTCATGCGTGATAAAGAGGTAGGTCAGCCCCATCTCTCTCTGAAGCTTGCGGAGTAGGTTAAGAACCTGTGCCTGAATTGAAACGTCTAGGGCAGAAACAGGCTCGTCGCAAACGATGAACTTTGGGTTTAGTGACAGAGCTCTGGCGATACCTATACGCTGACGGCGTCCGCCGTCGAGCTCATGCGGGTAGGCGTTGATAAGACGCTCATCAATACCGACAGTCTGCATCAGCTCAAGAACGCGGTTCTCAATTTCAATGGACGTTCCGTTTGGAATGAGTTTGTTGAACTTAATGGGCTCGGCAATGAGCTCAAGAACCGTCTTTCTGGGGTTTACCGAAGAATATGGGTCCTGGAAGATGATCTGCATATCCTTGCGCAGAGTCTTCATGTCTTTGCGGCTGGCAGCGCAGATATCCTTGCCCTCAAACAACACCCGACCTTCTGTCGGCTCAATCAGACGCAGGATGCATCGGCCAAGGGTGGATTTGCCGCAGCCGGACTCTCCGACGACGCCAAGTGTCCTGCCTCGCTCTATGGTAAAGCTCACACCGTCAACAGCGTGGACAGTGCCCCGATTGGTTTTAAAGTACTTCTTTAAATCTCGAACTTCCAGTAATTTATTCTCCATGCTGCCACCCCTCAATGCTAAAGTCGGGCTCGTCATATCTGGAGCAGGCGACTGTGTGCGTCTCACTAATATGATGAATCTCCGGAATCTTCTCCCTGCAAGAGTCTACTGCATAGTGGCAGCGGTCTGCGAAGGCGCAGCCAGCTGGCAGCTTGGTGGGGTCCGGCATTAGTCCCGGAATTGGCCTCAGCTCCGCCCCCCTGTTGTCCAGGTTCGGGAGAGAATTGAACAGACCTTCGGTATAGGGATGCTTAGTATTGTTGAATACTTCTTCGAGCGTACCGGTTTCAACGGCACGGCCGGCATAGAGAACGACCACATCATCGCACATTTTTGCCACAACTCCAAGGTCGTGCGTAATCATAACAAGTGCAGTATTGCACTTAACCTTAAGGTCATTCATCATGGAAAGAACCTGGGCCTGGATTGTAACATCAAGAGCGGTCGTCGGCTCATCGGCAATCAGTACACTGGGGTTGCAGGCCAGCGCAATGGCGATGACCACGCGCTGCTTCATGCCGCCGGAGAACTGGTGGGGATAGTCGGTGGCACGCTCACCGGGGATACCGACAAGCTCCAGCATTTCCATGGCGCGCTGCACCGCTTCCTGCTTGCTGACATGCTCATGCAGACGAACGCTTTCTGCAATCTGCTGCCCAACGGTCATAACAGGGTTAAGAGATGTCATAGGGTCCTGGAAAATCATAGAAATATCTTTGCCCCGAATCTTTGTAAGCTGGTGCGGCTTCAAATTCAGCATATCATGCCCGCAGACATTGATTTTGCCACTCTTAATTATTCCGGGAGGATCTGGTACAAGGTTCATGATGGCGAGCGCCGCGGTGGTTTTGCCCGCACCGGTCTCGCCGACAATACCGATAGCCTTTCGCTTTTTCAGCTTAAAGCTCAGCCCGTTGACGGCCTCAACCA
>CAYQMY010000252.1:0-2963 GCA_964418735.1 uncultured Oscillospiraceae bacterium
GAAATCGATGGCAAAATGAAGTATGTGCTCGCGACGGACGACGACGGGCCCTGCTACTGCATAGACAGCGAAAGCTATGAAGTCGAGACTGCTTGGGAGGGCCCGGGCGGAACGATGTCGCTTGTCCCCCTTCCAGGGAAAAACGGAGAATTTCTGGCGTCCCAGCGCTTTTTTCCGGGCTTTAACGCTCCGGACTGCGAAATAGTGCTATTAAAGCGTGTGAACGGAAAGTGGATAACCGAGCCCTGGCTTAAAATGCCCTATGTGCACAGGTTTGATATTTTGGAACGCAGCGGCGCTTACTATCTGCTTTGCTGTACGCTGGCTGAGTCCAAAAAGGACGAGCAGGACTGGTCAAAGCCCGGCGGACTTTTTGTTGCGGAGCTTTCGCCTGACTTTTCAGCGCCCAAGGAACTTCGACAGATAGCAGGCGGGATGACGCGAAACCACGGATATTGCCGAATTCAGCGCGGAGATTACAGCTGCGCTCTTACGGCCTGCGACGAGGGAGTTTTCGAGGTCGCGCCTCCTGAAAATAAAAACGGGGAGTGGTCGGTGCGCCGAATTCTTGACAAGATGGTGTCCGACATTGCTGTTTGCGATATAGACGGCGATGGGCATGAGGAGCTCGCTACAATTGAACCCTTTCACGGAACGGACTTTGTTGTTTATCATAAAACGGACGACGGCTACAAGGAAATGTACCGCTATCCTGAAAAGATGGCCTTTGTGCATGTAGTTTGGGGCGGAAAGCTACGCGGTAAGCCTGTATTTCTGGGCGGCTGCAGAGCGATTAACAAGGAAATGTTTATGCTGTCTGTGAAAAACGGCGAGGTTTCGGCTGAAATAATCGAAACGGGCATGGGCCCGAGCAATGTCAAGGTTATACCCGGAAAAGACAAGGATTTGATACTAACGGCAAACCGAGAGGCAGGCGAGGGCGCCGTTTTCGAGGTCACTGATTGAGAAAAAGTGAAAGGGGAACGAAGATGACGGACTATCTTCTCGGCCTCTACGAGAAAAGCATGCCGGAGAGCCTCAGCCTTGAGGAGAAGCTTAAAGCGGCTAAAGAGGCCTCTTTCGATTATATGGAGCTTTCGATTGACGAAACAGACAAAAAGCTTTCACGGCTAAAGTGGAGCGACGAGGAAATCGAGGAGCTTCAAAGGCTGCAATACACGGTTGGTCTGCCAATAAAGTCAATATGCCTCAGCGGTCACCGAAAATATCCTCTGGGACACGAGGACGAAGCCGTTCAGAAAAGAAGCCTAGAAATAATGCGTGACGCTATATCTTTAGCTTCAAAGCTTGGCGTTCGGATTATCCAGATAGCGGGCTACGACGTGTATTATGAGCCTTCGACCGAAAAAACGCGCGAAAACTTCGCGAAAAATCTTGCCTTATCCGCAGAAATGGCGGCACGCGAGGGTGTTATACTGGCCTTTGAAACAATGGAGACAGAGTTTATAAACACAGTCCAAAAGGCCGTTTTTTGGGTGAACAAGATCAACAGCCCCTATTTGCAGGTCTACCCCGATATCGGAAATATAACAAACGCCGCCCGCGAGTATGGTACTAGCGTAACAAAGGATTTGGAGAGCGGGCGCGGCCATGTTGCGGCGCTTCACCTCAAGGAAACGGTTCCCGGAGTTTTTCGAGAAGTGCCATACGGAACAGGACATGTGGATTTCCCGCAGGCAGTAAAAACCGCGCTTATGCTGGGGGTACGTATGTTTGTGGGAGAATTCTGGTACTTGGGAGAAGAAGACTGGGAGTCTACACTGAAAAACAACAACGCTTTTTTAAGAGAAGCTATATCGCAGGGAGAAGCGTTGCTATAGACAAAATAATATTGCTCAAACTAAATTCGGAGGGAAAACATGCTAACTAAGAGACAAAACTTTCTTGAGACCATTCGCGGCGGCAAGCCTGATCGCTATGTCAAATGCTATGAGGCCCTTGCAATTGTTCCCACACCCTACGGCTTGTCAAATCCCCGACCTCTTAAGGGCGGAGCAAATGTGGTGAACAAATGGGGAGTGACCATAAGCTTCCCCGATAACGTTCCCGGCCCTTTTCCGGTACATGATGAAGAGCACATTGTCATAAAAGACATAGAGCACTGGAGGGACTATGTAACGCCCCCGAGCGTAGTATTTCCGGAGGACGACTGGGCGGAAACCCTGAAAAAGGTGGCCGAGATTGACAGGAACGAGTACTTCGTAACGGCTATGGTCGCGCCCGGCGTCTTTGAGCAGTGCCATTACCTTCTTGAAATCCAAAACTGCATGACGGCGTTTTACGAAAATCCCGACGAGATGCATGAGATAATAGACATGCTCACCGAGTGGGAGCTTCAGTATGCCGCCGAAATCTGCAAGTACATTAAGCCGGACGCCCTGTTTCACCACGACGACTGGGGCAGCCAAACCTCGTCCTTTGTGTCACCTGCTATGTTTGAAGAGTTTATTCTGCCTGCCTATAAGAAGATTTACGGCTTTTATAAGGCAAACGGCGTGGAGGTTATCGTGCACCACTCCGATTCCTATGGTGAGAACCTTGTGCCGTTTATGGTGGAGATGGGCATGGACGTTTGGCAGGGCTGCATGTCCACAAATAACATACCTGAGATAATAAAAAAGTACGGCGGAAAGCTCGCGATAATGGGCGGCATAGACAACGGCAAGATAGACATGGCAAGCTGGACACGTGAGCTTGTGCATAAAGAGGTGTTTAAGGCCTGCAAGGAGTACGGAACGAAATACTTTATTCCCTGCACCACGATGGGCGGTCCGGGCAGCATTTTCCCGGGCGTGTACGAAGCCGTGTTAGAGGAAATCGACATGGTGTCAGCTGAAATGTTCAAGTAATTTTTATATAATCAAAGCCGCTGTAGTCATACAGCGGCTCAGTCTGTCGAAAAAGTCCAGCAAAGCTGGGCTTTTTCGCGTTTTCATGGTAAA
>CAYQMY010000253.1:0-2960 GCA_964418735.1 uncultured Oscillospiraceae bacterium
AATCATCTTCATTGTATTTTATACCATTTAAAAAAACTTTGTAATCTTCAGTCTTCCATGTAATATTCTTATTTTTAATTAATCGAAAGTAGTCTGATAAGGCATTATATGTATTACTATTGAAATCAACATTACCAACAGGTAAATTATAGTCACCTTTACCGTTGAAACGTAACATTCTATTAAATCCATATATCAATAACACATATAAAACAGCAACACTTCTTTCGTTAGAATTATTGTAAAAATTTTTCAGTAAACTGAAATAACTGCTTGCAAAATGGTTTTTCTTGTGATAGCATAAACCTTACAAAAAGGCAAAGCAGGTGAAAGCCTGTGACGCAAAGCTATCAGGGCCCTCGACTTTTAAGTCAGGGCAGCCAGTTGCTGCTGTTGAGTTATTCAATGGTGGCTTTTTTATTCCTTACCTGCGAGTATAAGCAGCCGCTCGGAGGCAGAATAAATAGGGCCGATCATAAGATTCGAGAGGAGCGACACGAAATGAGCGAGAACGATATCCTGCTTGACAACGTCAGCGGCGAAGTAATTGACTACATACGTCAGCTAAACTTCAAAAAGACCAGAATGGGCGGATACGACAAGAACCACGTTCTGCTCAATATTCAGGAAATATGCAATATCTATGAAAAGCATATAGCCAAGATCTTTGAGGAAAATAAAGCTCATGTAGAAATGCTCAACAACGAAATTTTTGAGCTGAGACAAAAAACCGAGGCGCTGTCGCGCCGAAGCGGTACAGACCCCTGTATTGTGGAGCAGGCGAACCGCGCTATAGCGGAAGCCAATTCAAGGATTGCAGAGGCCAATGCCCGAATTTGCAGGCTTCAGGCAGCCTATGATGAGGCAGAGAGCAAGCTTAAGGCTCAGGAGGGCTCTAAACAGGAGGGCATGTACGATAACAGCCGTCAGGTTGTGGAAGTTATGGCCGACGCCAGAGTCGCCGCTACCGAAATAATCAGGCACGCAAATGAAGAGGCCGACATGCTGCGTTACAGCGCAAAAAATGAGGCGGACAAGCTTTTCAGAGAAAAAACTGCAGAGCTTCGCGCTGAAGAGCGCATGCATGAGGAGCGTCTTGACGAGCTTAGGGAAAAATACTCTAAATGCAGAAAGTACTTCGGACGCATGCTCGGCGAGATAAAGGATATAGAGGACAGCTTGGAGGCCATGATAAAAAAGCAGACTGAAGAGAATGTGGAAAACATATTCAATAATGTCTACAAGTTTGGTCAGCCGACGGAACCAAAGGATTCAAATCCGCCTCCATCTCCCGATTTGAACATCAAGTGGAACTAAAGTAGTAAAAATGGCAGAGGATTTTCCTCTGCCATCTGATTGTAATTCCCCCACCTATAAGCCCAAGCTAATTGACATATACTTTATCGTGGTATATGCTAACAGCGACATTTTTTTCTTGGAGGAACACGGCTTGGAAAAGACCGTTGGAATATATATACACATACCGTTTTGTGCAAGCCGCTGTAAGTACTGCGACTTTTGCTCCGTCGCGGGCAATGATCAGCTTATGCCGGAATATCAGGACGCACTTATCCGGAATATAAGAGAATCGGCACCGCGCTTTTCGGAATACTTTGTCGATACGGTTTATTTCGGGGGGGGCACGCCCAGCTACTACGGCGCGAAGCGGCTCGTTAAGATTTTTAACACCCTAAAGGACAACTACAGCGTTTATGTTGACTCGGAGGTAACGGCAGAGGTAAATCCGGACAGCATAACCTACAGCGACTTGAAGCTTATGAGAAAAGCGGGCTTCAACCGCATTTCCATAGGCGCGCAATCCGCTAACAACGATATCCTGAAATTTATCGGAAGGCGGCATAATTTTCAGCAGGTTGAGAAGGCCGTGCAGATGGCGAGAAACGCGGGGTTTGACAACATCAGCCTTGATCTTATTTACGGACTTCCGAACCAGACCCGCGACGACTGGGCCGATACTTTGAATCTTGCGGCGGCGCTTAAGCCCCGCCATTTGTCCTGCTATGGGCTGAAGCTTGAAGAGGGCACGCCGTTATACGAAATGCGTCGTTCAAGCATCATCCCCGACGAGGATACTCAGGCTGATATGTACCTCTATACTATAGAAGCTCTTGGAAAGTTCGGATATCTGCAATATGAGATATCAAACTTCGCTAAAAAGGGTTCGGAGTCAAAGCACAACCTTAAGTACTGGAAGCTCGGTGATTACGCCGGCTTCGGCGCCTCGGCGGCTTCCAATATAGGAAACCTTCGCTACACCTATACAGGCAATGTGGAGGACTATATAGAGTCGGTGCGCGAAGGAAAAGAGATAATATCCGAGTTTGACCGCCTCTCCAAATATGACCGCGCTTCAGAGTATATTATGCTGGGGCTCAGGACGGTCAGCGGGATTTCGCCGGAGGAGTACAACGACATCTACAGGAGCAATTTTGCGCCTATTGACGATCTGTTTAGAAGCTACGTTGAAAAGGGCTGGGCAAAATGCGTCTACGGCAGATGGAGCTTCACGCCGAAGGGCTTTCTTATCTCAAACCGTCTTATAAGCGAGGTCTTGGACACGCACGCCGAGCAAAAGCTCGCTGCGGGCGCTTCATGGATGCGAAACGATTATTATCAGAACCTACTCGACGGTTTTTAAGCTGATGTTTTATGGAAGGGCTGTTTCATGCAGCCCTTTTTTCGTTTTTTAATTGGCCGAATAAGAGAAACAGGATATAATAACCTCATTTTCTTATATATCTTGCATTTTGGTTTAATTTGGTGGTAAAATAACATTTAACACGTAAATACCCCCACAGGAGGAGAAGTTATGAACAAGGGTAAATACTACCTGACAACGGCAATAGCCTATACCTCGGGTAAGCCGCACATCGGCAATACCTATGAGATAGTGCTTGCCGACGCGATATGCCGCTTCAAGCGGCTTTCAGGCTATGACG
>CAYQMY010000254.1:0-2951 GCA_964418735.1 uncultured Oscillospiraceae bacterium
GCACGATTTGCGCGGGCTGTGGTATTTTTCCGAGAAATGAATTCCCTGAAAAATGATTTATAATAGCCCTGCGAGGGAGTTTATTGACAGTATTAGGGGCCTCGGCATTTGCCGAGGCCCCCTGTTTTTAAATTTTAGTTGTTCATCAGCGCTTCTTGATACTAAACAGTCTCCGTTCCCTGTAGGACGGGCGCGTTTTCGCAATCGCGTCGCAAACCTCTGCCATTGCGGAAAAGAATTTATCAAGCTTGAGCGGCTGATTCCTGCATATGCCCTTCTGATAATTCTCAAGCACGACTCCGTACCTGTCATAGGCCTTTGCGACGCAGTCTTCCCAGGAAATATAAATCTCGTCCATCGCGTTTTGCCCAAGCTCATGAAGGCGCTTTTTGTTCTTGCAGGCCTCGGCAAGCGCCGATGAAAGAGACTCGGTGTTTTCATCAGCGAGTATACCGCTTCGCCCGTCGACAATGCCCTCGGCGGCACAGCTTCCCCGAATCAGCAAACTTGCAAGCCCGCAAGCCGCAGCCTCACGCACAACAATGCCGTTAGTATCGTAGGTAGAGGGGAAGGCAAACAAATCCGCACTGCAGTAATATGCCCTGAGGAGTTCCCTGTCTCTTACGACTCCGGCAAACACGCAGTACTCTTCAAGACCAAGCTGTTTGGTATATTCCACAATTTCCGCCCTGTCAGCACCGTCGCCGACAAAAAGCATTTTAAACTTAAAGCCGCTGTCCTTGAGGTTTTTCAGGCTGTCGAGAAGCAGGCGTATGCCCTTGTACCACATCAATCGCCCGATAAACAGGAACACCGGAACGTCATCGGTAAGGCCGTGGGCATTTTTAATAGCCCTAATTTCCTCGTCGCGCACCCTGCCCTTAGGAAGATCGACGCCGTTTACCATCACTGTATAATCTCCTGTGTAGCCGAGGCTCCTCAGGTTTTCCCCCGCTCCCTCGCTTACAACCCAGACATCGTCGCAGGCAGCAACGTTGTTTACAATAGCCCTTATGGCAGTCTGCTGAAGATGCTCAGTCGGGATAAGCTTTGAGATATCGAAATTAAACTTCGTGTGGTAGGTGAATACAATCGGAACATCTATAGTCTCCCTCAGCGTTCTCGCAAAAAAGGTGGAAACTACGGGACAGTGCGAATGTATTATATCTATTTTCTGAGCTTTAATCTTGTTTATGGCTGAAACGCTGAACGGGTAGCCCAGGCGGTATCCGAAGGCCTTTGAAGTATTAACGCTTCTGTAACGAACTACAGGAAATGAATATGCATCCTTTACATTCGGATACCAGGGTGTTGCCACCACAGCATTCCCGTATTTATTTTGAATAATATTTCCATAGTTAATCACTGTATTGACAACGCCGTCAATCAGCGGCGGAAATGAATCGTTTAAAAGGCAAACATTAAGTTTTTTATCCATGCTGCTCCTCATAAAAATTATGTTATACGGGTCTTTCAATTCACATTAGTATTTTACCATAAAAATGTTAAATCCATAATAAAACCGTGTAATTTTATAGCTCCTAGCTGTTTAAACAGACGCTTTAACAGTGGGGCAAACGGACCTTTTCCGTAGGGCTGTTATTAGTGGACTGCGATTTTTTATTTTTCAGGAGTCTTGAGATACCCGAGACCGCCGAGTCGATTACAAACGCTCCCGCTATGCTCAGCAGCGTGACTTCCGCAAGAAGCCGCAGCATTCCGGCCATACCCGCCTGAAACAAGCCGTATTGAATAAAAACATTCAGAATCAGGACATGCAGGAAGTATACCGTCAGAGACCTTTTTGATAAGAACAGGACTGCGCTGTTAAAAACCCTGAGGCTTTTCAAGTAGGCTCCGAGCGATAAAAACGTGATAAACGCCAGCGGAACATAGATAAAAAGCTGCGGCTTTATCGACAGCTCAAAGCACCTGTCCGCTTTGCTCATAAGCGAATACAAAATTCCCAGAGCCGCGGCAAGCACAATCAGCAGCGGAAGAAACCTGCGCCCCTTTTCGCTTATCTTAAGCAGCCTTTCTTTGCTTACTGCCGCTCCAAGCGCGAAATAGAATATCCATGTCGGGAACAGAAGCCATACATAAGGCTTGATGAATTCCGGAAATATGCGAAGTCCGAAAATTGCATTAAAGTATATGCCGCACTGAAAGGCGAGCGAAATCAACAGAGCTACTGCAAGCGTCGTAATTCTGTGTTTCGTTAATAGCCTTTTTATCAGCGGATAAAGAATGTAAAGCTGGAAGATGACAACAGTAAAATAAAGGTGCGGCGCGGCGTAGCCGGTCAAAAAGCCGGTAAAATACCCGAAGGCGCCCTTCGGAATTTTCATTGTTCCGCGATAAACGTTGTAAAACAGATAGACATTGTACCATATCAAATACGGTAATCCTATCTTTAAAAGCCGTCCCGAATAGAACCTTACAGCCGACTCCTCGAGCTTTCCCATTCCGAGCGAGAGTCCCGAAAGGACTATAAAGGCCGGAACCCCGAATCTCGAAAGCTGATTTAGAATAAACGCAAGGTTCATTCCTGCTATGCTTAATGAGCTTGCGGAAAATATGTATGCCCCAGTGACGTGCAGCGTAATTATTGCGAGCATCGATATTACCCTGACGTAATCGAGCTCGCGGACTCTGTTTTCCATAAGAACCTCTGTTATCTTTTATGTAAATATTATAACAGATATGCCATAAAAAGAAAAGCGGTCATCTCAAATCAGAGATGACCGCTCTAAGTATTTCTAGGGGGCATCCTTTCCTTACTTTGTTCCGTTCCTAAGTATGATATTGCGGCTGCCAACATAGGTTGCGAGGAAGTACGCGCCGTAGATTGCCAGAATCAAAGCTGCCGTTATCAGAATATTCGCACCGGCGTTCAGACTTCCTATTTCCCTTATCGCGTCGTTCGCAACCTTTATGCCGACCACGGAATG
>CAYQMY010000255.1:0-2907 GCA_964418735.1 uncultured Oscillospiraceae bacterium
CGAATAGTTGTTGCCGTTGAAGATGATGCGCTTGTGCTTTGTAATACAATCCTTAATCAGCGCCATAAGCTCGGTATCAAAATCCGAAGCCTTTTCGAGCCTGTCGGCAAACTGTCCGAGAACGTCTCCGACGATAGTATTTAGAATTATGTTCGGGCCCGAAATCGAGAAGCTCGAGCCGAGCATACGGAATTCAAACTTGTTGCCGGTGAAGGCGAAGGGGGAGGTGCGGTTTCTGTCGGTTGTGTCCTTGCTGAAATCGGGCAGAACCAGAACGCCGGTTTTCATAGTTCCCGCATCAACATTTGTGTACTGCGCTCCACTTTCAATAGCCTCGAGAATACCAGTCAGCTCCTCGCCGAGGAATATTGACACGATGGCAGGAGGAGCCTCGTTTGCGCCCAGCCTGTGGTCGTTTCCGGCGCTGGCGACGGATATGCGCAGCAAATCCTGATTCTCGTCTACAGCCTTTAGAACGGCGCAGAGAAACAGCAGGAACTGCTTGTTCTCATACGGGGTTTTGCCCGGATCGAACAGGTTTTTTCCTGCGTTTGTGGAAAGAGCCCAGTTGTTGTGCTTGCCGCTGCCGTTTACGCCAGCGAAAGGCTTTTCGTGCAGCAGGCAGGAGAGGCCGTGCTTGTCTGCAATCCTCTTCATCAGCTCCATGGTAATATGGTTGTGGTCGGTTGCAACGTTGGCAGTCGAAAATACCGGTGCAAGCTCATGCTGAGCGGGGGCGACCTCGTTGTGCTTTGTCTTGGACAGGATTCCGAGAGCCCAAAGCTGCTCGTCGAGGTCCTTCATATACGCCGAAACTCGGGGCTTTATAGCGCCAAAATAATGATCCTCAAGCTCCTGCCCCTTGGGGGCCTTTGCGCCGAAGAGGGTTCTTCCGGTAAATATAAGGTCCTTCCTCTGGCAGAAAAGCTTCTTATCGACGAGAAAATACTCCTGCTCAGCGCCGACTGTCGAGGTAACGCGAGTGGAAGTCTTATCGCCGAGGAGCCTTAAAATTCTCAGAGTCTGAGTGCATATAACCTCCATAGAGCGCAGAAGGGGAGTTTTCTTGTCCAGAACCTCGCCGCTGTAGGAGCAGAAGGCGGTGGGTATATAAAGCGAATCGTCCTTAATAAAGGCGTAGGAGGTGGGGTCCCAGGCGGTGTAGCCTCTGGCCTCGAAGGTGTTGCGTATGCCGCCGGAGGGGAAGCTTGAGGCGTCGGGTTCGCCGCGGACAAGCTCCTTACCTGAGAACTCCATTATGATACGTCCGTCGCTCTGGGGTGAAATAAAGCTGTCATGCTTTTCCGCTGTGATGCCGGTCATAGGCTGGAACCAGTGCGTAAAGTGTGTGGCACCCTTGCTAATAGCCCAGTCCTTCATCGCGTTAGCGACTACGTTGGCCACCGAAATGTCCAGCTCAATGCCGTGGTCAATAGTATTTCTGAGGGATTTGTATATTTCCTTAGGCAGCCTTTCCTTCATGACAATGTCATCAAAGACCAGGCTTCCAAAAAGTTCAGGTACGTTGTTCACAGGTACGCCTCCTAGTGTGATTTAGATTTTTACAGTAAAACAATGCCGGCCTTTTCGCAGGTATCCATTGTGTCCTTGTCCCAAACCGAAACCTGAACCTCGCCTATATGCGCTTTTCCGAGAAGCAGCATGCTGAGCCTTGACTGTCCGATGCCGCCTCCGATGGAAAGGGGAAGCGTATCGCTGAATAGCATTTTATGGAAAAGCATTCCGCGTCTGTTATCCGCGCCTGCCTTTGTAAGCTGCTCATCAAGGGATTTTGCGTCTACTCTGATGCCCATGGAGGATATTTCAAATGCGCAGCCGAGAACATCGTTCCAGAACATGATGTCGCCGTTCATCTTCCAGTCATCGTAGTCAGGAGCTCTGCCGTCGTGCTTTTTTCCGGACTTAAGCACATCGCCGATCTGCATGATAAAGGCGGTCTTATGTACCTTCAGATACTCGTTTTCGCGCTCCTTAGCCGTCAGCGAGGGATACATATCCTCAAGCTCCTGAGTTGTCACAAAGCTGACCTTGTTAGAAAGCTCGACAGTTACCTGTGGGTAGACCTTTTTAACCTCCGCGAGGGTCTCACACATCGCGTCGACTTCACTCTGGACCGTATCCTTGAGATAGTCCATCGTCCTTGTCTCGCGGGTTATGACCTTTTCCCAGTCCCACTGATCGGTGTACACGGAATGAAGGTTATCAAGCTCCTCATCACGGCGGATGGCATTCATATTAGTATAAAGGCCTTCACCTGCGCCAAAGCCGTAGCGATAGAGCGCGTAGCGCTTCCATTTTGCAAGAGAGAACACCACAACCGCATTCTTACCGCCGTCGGCGATGTCAAAAATAACAGGCCTTTCGACGCCGTTGAGATCGTCGTTTATGCCGGTACCTTCCTCAACAAAGAGGGGGGCGGAAACCCTTTTGAGGTTTAGAGCCTTAGAAAGCTTTTCCTCAAAAACCTGCCTGAGTATTCCGATAGCGGTCTGTGTTTCATATAAGTTAAGTGAAGGACGGTAATCCACGGGGACATAAGTCTTGCTCATGATTATTTCTCCGTTTCTGGTAAAAAATGTAAAAACCAAAAAACAAAAGCACCAAGGTAAAACCTCAGCGCCTTTGCTGTGTTTGAAAAATTATATTACCCGTAGACTTTTTTGTCAAGTATATAAGAGTATTTTGCAATTTACTATAACCTTAAATGACATTATGGCGGAAATGATGTGATATCTTGTAAAAAGCCACATATAATTTATAAATAGGTATAGGTTTTTATAATAAAATGATGGTTTTAAAAAATAAACTTGCAAAATCATTGACAAATAATTTTTATCAGGCTATAATCTCGGCAAGACAAAGATGTCTTTCCAGAGAGGAGCAATT
>CAYQMY010000256.1:0-2902 GCA_964418735.1 uncultured Oscillospiraceae bacterium
TTTTAAGCAGGGAGTTGTCAATGCGCCTGATGATTCTGAGAGTTCTGGCTCTCTCTGGATTGAAAGGCTGTGACATTTTTTATCACCTCATAAGTATATTTGCGAGAATAAGGGAATATTGATTTCGTTCAATAATATAGCATGTTAACGCTATAGTAACATTCCGTTTTGGGAATGT
Organism: uncultured Oscillospiraceae bacterium; assembly: GCA_964418735.1. GTDB lineage: Bacteria > Bacillota > Clostridia > Oscillospirales > Oscillospiraceae > DUPK01. The sequence goes on from CAYQMY010000256.1 coordinate 179, forward strand.
CAATAAGAATGTTATCAAAAAATCTCAAAAAATCTCAAACAAAATCGAAAAATATTAAACAAATATACTTGTCGGAATTATTTTTACCATTTTTGGTAGATATTATACTATGATTTGATGAACGAACACAAGGGCGGTCATTATTCCTTGAAGTGGACGTGATTGTTAATGTGATCCTCACAAAAGCAGTGATATCCGTCACATTTTGAGCAGTAGCGGAACTCAAGATTGGGGTAATCCTTCTCGGTTCTTCCGCAGACGGAGCACTGGCGGACATAAGCTCCCGAGGCCTTCTGCTTTTCCACCTTTCGTGCGTTAGCCTTAAATTCAATGTTCCGCTTTGAAACACGATACTTAAGGGGCTGTAGCGCGTATTTCAGGTCGCTGCCGCAGAATATGAGGTAGTAGTTGAGCACGGCGATGACCGGCAAGAAGTTGATGGGGATGGGCCCTGTTAAAAAATAGTACAGGAAGTAAGCGGCATCAACAAGTGCGAGCCATTTTATTTTTATGGGTATGATAAAGAAGAGGAGCACCCGGGTGTCTGGGTAAAGGGTAGCAAAAGCAAAGAACATCGATAGGTTAAGATAGTGCGCACTTATAAATGTTGGAAGTATGGAAGAACCTGTTGATATCCAGATGAAAAAGCCGAAAACAACTAAAAGAAGATATCCAAGAGCGTAATATATCGTGAACCTTCCGCTGCCCCATGTCCTCTCAAGCGTGCTGCCGATAAAGTAATAAAAATACAAAGACAGAGCGACAAACAGAAGATTAGAGCCGCCTTGCGGAATAAATATAAACGTTATAATACGCCAGACCTCGCCTGCCAGTATACGAGATGGCTTGAAAGTCAGGTAGGAGATAAAAGAGCCGTTCGTAGTGTCAATCATCGAGAAGATGTAAACTACTGCATTTGCTATGACAATATACAGCATCAGATTAGGTATGCCGAAACGCGGATGCTTTGCGCAGAATCTGTCAATGGATTTCATTATAGATTTCAAGGAATCGCCTCCAGATATATTTTTCGTAATCAAGTATAGCATTTGTATAGCGGTCTACTCTATAGCTGATTATATCAAAGGCGGCTATCCTTGTCCAACTGTATTTTAGGCGAAAAAGAGCCTGAAAAATCGAATTTTGGGCTTTAAGTAATAATATACCTGTGTTATAATAATTAATATTTGTTGGTAATTAAAAATTAATTAAATATCAGATATTTCGATATAAATATATAATCGAATGCAGAAAAGGAGTGAATTCATATGTTTAACAAAGTTTTTACATCGGAGTCCGTTACCGAGGGCCATCCCGATAAAATGTGCGACCAGATTTCAGACGCGGTACTCGACGCGATAATAGCTCAGGACAAAAACGCGAGAGTGGCCTGCGAAACTATAGTTACCACGGGCATGGCGCTCGTCATGGGAGAGATATCGACGAATTGCTACGCAGATATCCCGGAAATCGTGCGCGAAACGGTGAGAAGCATCGGATACGACAAGCCCGAATACGGCTTTGACGGCAATTCCTGCGCCGTACTTACTACAATTCACGAGCAGAGCGCGGATATAGCCCTCGGCGTTGACAATTCCTTTGAATACAAGGAGAAAGCCGAGGATGACGCCGACAAGATTGGCGCCGGCGATCAGGGCATGATGTTCGGCTTCGCCTGTGATGAAACGCCTGAGCTTATGCCGGCCTCGCTCTCTATGGCGCATACCCTTTCAAGGAAGCTTGCCGCCGTAAGAAAGAGCGGGGAGCTTTCCTTCCTCCGTCCCGACGGAAAGACTCAGGTCTCCGTCGAGTATGACACAAGCGACAGGCCCATCCGCTGCGACGCTATAGTTCTGTCGACACAGCATGACCCCGAAATCAGCATCAAGGAACTGCGCGAGGCGGTGTATGACGCCGTTATCAAGCCCGTTATACCAGCGAATATGATAGACAAGAATACGAAGGTCTACGTAAACCCGACAGGAAGGTTCGTTATCGGAGGCCCAGTGGGCGACTCCGGACTCACCGGAAGAAAGATCATCGTCGATACCTACGGCGGACGCGGAGCCCACGGCGGCGGCGCGTTCTCGGGCAAGGACCCGACCAAGGTTGACCGTAGCGCCGCATACATGATGCGTTATATTGCGAAGAACATTGTCGCCGCGGGTCTCGCGAGGCAGTGCCAGATAGAGGTGTCCTACGCAATCGGCGTGGCGCGTCCTGTTTCCGTCTTTGTAAATACCGGCTGCTCCGGCCTTCTGCCGGACGAGCGCATTGCAGAGATAGTCAGGGAGAATTTCGACCTGCGCCCGGCAAAGATAATTAAATACCTTGACCTTCTTCGCCCGATATATAAGCAGACAGCCGCTTACGGACACTTCGGCAGAACCGATATCGACCTCCCGTGGGAGAAAACCGACATGGTGGAAAAACTTAAAAGCTACCTCTAATCCTGCCAAAAAACCCCTTAGGTAACCACTGATTAATCGTAATGTCGGCGTATGATCTGATAAATCCCCGCCATTTTGCCCAAAAAGCCTCGTTAATACACAAAGTATTGCCTGCGTTTTTTGGACAAACTGACAGCGATTTCTCTTGCTCATTCATCCGATTCGATTAAATCAGTGTTTACCTCGCAGTGAAAATATAATTCATTTTTTCGGGAATTCACTTCTCGAAAAAATTCCACAGCCCGCGCAAATCGTGCGCGACCGGGGGTATCGC
>CAYQMY010000257.1:0-2900 GCA_964418735.1 uncultured Oscillospiraceae bacterium
GACTCGAACTGCTTTAGTTTGTTTATGTAGTCTGACAGTTGAATAATGCTCTCTTATTCATAATGCGAAAAAACACTTCTTATTACGGTTTCGGCCATTGTCGATAAATTCAACCGAAAACAAATAGTCAGGCTCCGGAATTCTCCGCTTGCTCGGAATAGTGGATAGTCCGCTTAGAAAAGCACCGACAGTTATTGTTTCATTTTTTCCTCATTGATAAACCACCACGTCACTCACCCCAGTTTTTTCATATATAAGCAAAGTATAACATAAAAGCAAATTGTCTGACAAGATTCGTGCATTGCCAGTTTCGTTAGATTTAATTCTTCGATACTGTTAAATGGTAAAATATTCAGCATTTGTCCTTAAAATTTTGAAGTTAGTGAAATCAGCTTTGAATTTTGATGAGAGGCTAGGGCATATAAAAAGTGCGTTCCCGCTTAGAAAACGGGAACGCACTTTCTGCATAGAGGGGCAAGCCATTGCTTCTCTACGCTTTTTTATTCTGCAGCTTCACATGGTTGGCAGGGTTCTAATTCAGGCGCTCCGCAAATGTGTCCCGCAGGAAATACAACAGTCTCGGCCGAAAATATTAATGGTATCTGGACACAAAGAGTCCTGCTCACCGTAAATTCACAATGTTCCTTTGAACAGGCAACCCTTCCGCAATTTCCTATTATAGCCTCATCGCAGAAAGTATTTATTCTGCCGACCTTTACTTTCGGAAATATTTTTACATCGGCTTGAATACATACTTGCTCACTGACAATTGCAGGGCATTCTTTGTATGTATATCCTTTATCCGGCTCAACTAAGGCAGTAGTTTCAAATTCTTCTGACATAATAGTTCCCTCCTTATATGTCGTTCATAATTATATTATTCATATGGAAGGTTATTGTGAAAAGGTATATAATGAAAAATAAAATAAGCTTTTTCTGCACTCATGACCAGTCCTTTTCTTGGTCGTTTTGTGCCGGATGCTAGCGAAAGGAATAATCATAAAATGAACATCGAAAAAGACTATAAAAAAATCATAGATGGTTTCATCTATGATTTCCCCATATGTGAATTTTACTATCTCGGTATGGATGACCTCATTTTCTCAGACAAGGTTCGCTATATCTGCGAACACGAATGTCCGCATTGCGGCAAGTCCTGGGCTTGCCCTCCAGCAATTGATTCAATTGAACATTGCATTAAGCAGTGTCGGGCCTTTGAGCATGTGTTTCTATTCACAAGCGTTGCTGAGGTTCAAGATTGCTTGGACTTCTCGGCCTGCCTTGAAGCCAAGCGCGACCATGAGCGCATTACTCTTCAGCTGCGCGAGTGTTTTGAAGAACGCTTCGGCAAAGTTCTGGCCTTGTCCACGGGCTGCATGCTGTGTGAGGAATGTTCATACCCCGACGCGCCCTGCCGACACCCTGAAGATCGTCTTTCCACCATTGAAAGCCACGGAATACTGATTATGGAGACCGCCAGCCGACTGGGTGTAACCCTTGACTGCGGTAATAACATTGTCACCTATTTCAGCCTGATATTCTTCAACGCATAACCCCCATGCAGTACTGCTCATACGCAAGCCGTAAAATATATGCTGCTAAGCAGACATTATATCAAAAGATAAATAACGCTGCCTATTACACCTGAGCCGAGCATAACATAAATCGGATTAACTTTCCATTTGCGCAGAACAAACAGCCCTGCCGCAAATATTCCCACGGCGATATAATCCATTGATTTTATATCGAACGATACGCTTCCCTCTCCCCAAAACGAAAGAGTAATTATCGCGAGTCCCGCGCAGGCAATTAAGGCCACAATGGTAGGACGCAAGCCGCAAAGCACTCCTTGGATTACCGACAAATTCTTAAACCTGAAATAGAGAAACGCAAGTATTGATACAATAACGCAGGCGGGCAGTATGCAGCCGATTGTGGAAATGACAGCCCCACCAAGGCCCGCAATACGAATACCAACAAAGGTTGCGGAATTGATGGCAACAGGGCCCGGTGTCATTTGGGAGATAGTAATAAGATCGGTAAATTCGCTTAATGTCAGCCAATGACGAAGGTCAACAATTTGGCTTTGAATAAGCGGAATTGAGGCATATCCCCCTCCAATGCTAAACAAACCGACTTGAAAAAAACTCCAAAAAAGCTGTAAATATATCATGGTTAAATAACGTCCTCTTTTTCGCTTCTGCGTCTAATCAGAATCTGCAGCGCACCGATTAAACCGCTGATTAAAATTATAAGCATAATATTTATATCAAAAAAGTAGGAGGCGACGAAGGCTCCGACCATAATTAATATTGATACAATACTCTTTTGCTTTATCACATTTCCGCCCATACATATTACTACATCCGCAATCACAGCCCCCACGCCCGCCTGCATACCTTTCAGCGCAACACTAACAATCTCGTTGGACTTAAAGGCAGTGTAAAAGAGCGAAACCACAGAAAGAATAATCAGGGGCGGCAAAACCGTTCCAAATACGGCTAAAAACGCACCTAGGACGCCGGCAATGCGATAACCGACAATGAGAGAAGCGTTTACCGCTACCGCTCCGGGTGACGATTGGGCTATGGCGACCAGATTCAGCATCTCTTCTTCCTCAAGCCAACAAAGCTCATCCACAAACTTTTTCTTCATCAAAGGTATAATGACAAAGCCTCCGCCAAAGGTAAAGGCACTTAAATAAAATGTGGACATAAAAAGCTTAAAATATATATGTTTTCTCTCGCACATTGTAATCCCTCCGGAAACCATTTTACAGCTAAATCATAAGTATTATAATATGCCATGTGCCGTCTCCGACGGCACGGCTTGAAATTATTGCGCGTGCGCACGGAATGCGCACATGCGCGTATAATATCCGCTTTGCGGATATTATATCA
>CAYQMY010000258.1:0-2873 GCA_964418735.1 uncultured Oscillospiraceae bacterium
AAATTCAGATAGCTTGCCGCATAGTTAAAATAGATGAGCTTCTGTATGTTCAAATCATTGCCCTCCCTTCTGCTTTATCTACAATAACCATATTTTGAAGAATTAAGTATAACAAATTTGTTCTAATGGTACGCGATATCGGCATTTTACTTTCCTTCTGGGCGATGATATCATCAAAATGTTGATAAACAATAATATCATTATGAGCAATGACAGTCAAGCGGCGGTTCGATGACACTCTGCCGCTCAAGCTGGTTTGTAACCTTATACATGATAAATATAGGTTATCCATATCCAGAGAGGAGACTTGCAATGAACCCATATCCACATCTGTTTAGCAGGCTCACAATAAGAAACGTAACCTTCAGAAACCGAATTTTCGCAGGCCCTTGTTCCATGACTCCCTCGCGCGACGGCGGCGTTATGCGCTCACCTGATGAAAAGCAGATTCTCTACGTTGAGAACAAAGCGAGTGGCGGTGCAGCCGCCGTTACCGTATCCGAAACCTGTGTAAGCTTGAAATATGCTCCCCGGAAGCTGAATGTAGGAAACGTCGCTATTATGCCGCCCGGGCGCAGCGGACACAGAGACTATATCAAGGAGGCCGCGCAGATAGCGCGCCACGGAGCCGTTCCCTCAATTCAGCTTTTTCACGCCGGCGATGTAACTAACCCCGAGTTTATCGAGGGGAGAGACCCCATCGGTCCCAACGACTATGTAAGGGAGGACGGTGTGCATGTGACAGGCATGGACGATGCCCTTATGGCTGAAACCTGCCGGGAATTTGCAGACGCGGCCCTGATGATGAAAAACTGCGGTTTCAAAATGGTCATGATACACGGTGGACACGGCTGGCTGTTTTCGCAGTTCCTATCCCCCGCCACAAACTGGCGTCGCGACGAATACGGAGGCAGCATCGAAAACCGCGCCCGCTTTCCGCTCATGGTTCTAAAGGCAGTCCGTGAGGCAGTCGGCAATGATTTCCTCATCGAGTTTAGAATGAGCGGCGACGAGCACATGGAAAACGGCATTACAATCGAGGACGTCTGTGCTTTTGCCAAAATGGCAGAGCAGTACATAGACATCATCCACATGTCGGCTGGTTCGTATTACACCACCAATCAATACACCTTCCCAGGCATATTCGTGTCTCGCGGCTGCAATCTCGAGCTAGCGAAGGCCGTGAAAAAGGCTGTCAGTATCCCTGTTGCCACCGTAGGAGGCTACAACGACCCCGAGGAGATGGAGAGAATCATCCGCGAGGGCGAGGCCGACATTATTTATATGGCAAGACAGATTCTCGCCGACCCCGAAACCCCCAATAAGTGGCGCGCAGGTCTGAAAAATGAGGTTGTTCCCTGCACAAGGTGCATGAACTGTCTAGGCAGATTCGATACCGGCGTAATGGGCTGTGACGTAAACCCGACGGTCGGGCACGAGCTTTATAATCTCAATCTGATGCTTCCTCCAGAGCATTCCAGAAAGGTTGTTGTCGTAGGCGGCGGACCTGGTGGACTGTCCGCCGCCTACACAGCCTCTAAGCGGGGGCATAAGGTCATACTGCTAGAGAAGGAGCCGCAGCTCGGCGGAACACTAAACTATCTCGAGCACGACTGCCACAAGGGCGACCTGATGGTATACAGGGATCACATGATTGACAAGGTGCTTGCGTCAAATGTTGATGTCAGGCTTAACACGGAGGCTACCGCAGAGCTGCTCAATTCCCTAAAGCCGGAGGTTGTGCTTTGCGCCGTCGGTGCAGAGCCGGTTGTACCTCCCATCCCCGGACTTGAGGAGAACTCCCTGACCGCAAAGCAGCTTTACTCTTACAAGGAGGAGATTGGCGACCGAGTCGTTATAATCGGCGGCGGACTTTCGGGCTGTGAGATGGGTCTTAGCTATGCGGAAGAGGGACATCATGTAACCGTGGTGGAGATGGGGGCGAAAATAGCGCCTCAAGCCAACCATATACACAGGCCGGCCATTCTTGAGGTCATGGATAGCCGCTCAGTCCTTTGAGTATGTCGTTAAAAATATCCGTCCGGGCGTGACCGAGCGAGAGCTAATCGGCGGTGCCGAGGGCTTCCTCAGGAGCCGCGGGGCTGAGGACACGCTCATACTTACGCGTTCGCAGAAGCCCCACTCCTTTATAACAAGGGCGGCCGACATACCCGTCAAGCCTGACGGCGTCTTCGTATACTCAGCCGAAATTGCGGGCCCGGGAGGCTACTGGACTCAGCTGATTCGGCCTATATTCATGTCCTATGACGCCCAGCCTGAGGCGCTTGCGATACTGGCCGTTATAAAAGAGGCGGAAAAGGCTGGTGCCGCAATGATAAGGCCCGGAAAGCGTATCTGCGACATCGCGGTTGCGATAGAAGAGGTGGTGGCAAAGCGCGGCTATAAGACCGGAGTTTGGTCTGGCCACGGCATGGGCGCAGACCTAGGAGACGGTGTTAACATAGGAGCGTCAAACAAAATGGAGATTGTCCCAAACATGGTTTTCACACTCCACCCCAGCGTCGTAAGCGACACCGACGGGCTTCTGTTCGGAAACACCTTCGTATCTACCGAGGGCGACGCCGTCTGCCTCACTCCCCAATACCAGGAAAGCCCTTTTATCGATGATTTGAGAAAGATTATCGTTTAGGACTTTTTAAGCAGTCGTTAAGTCTATAAAAAAGCCCCGCAGATTCTATCTGCGGGGCACGCTTTTTGGCAAAAATATTGAGTGGGGGCGGTGCTTCTCAGTCCAATTTTTCCTTTTGTGGTAGTAATTTGGTGTTTTTTGTGATATTAATTATACTATATCTTGCATTGACAAAAAACTTGATAGAGCAGCTAAGCGGATTGTTTTTTGCCAAATTACAGTT
>CAYQMY010000259.1:0-2852 GCA_964418735.1 uncultured Oscillospiraceae bacterium
CAGACAAAGATGACATCGGGTTTTTCGTCATAATGCTCCATATCGCTGGCTTTAACACGGCAAACACGGCTTTCGCCGCTTACCTTTTCAATCCTGAGCCCATTATTTTGAATCGCAGCAAGATGCTCTCCCCTAGCGATAAGAGTGACATCTCTCCCCGCCTCCTCCAGATATGCGCCTATGCAGCCGCCTGTGCCGCCCGCGCCTATTACAAGATATTTCATTGACCCTTCTCCCGTATAAAATAATTATAAGTATGATACCATTTTAACAATATGCAGTCTATAACAAATTTCAAAGATTTTCTAAAAGAGAAGCCCGGTTGCCGCTTGCGCGGAACCGAGCTTTTCTTGCTTAGCCTTATTTTTCATTTTCAGGGAGCAATCTCCCTTTTATTCTTTTAATTCTCTGTTTACTGCTTTATAATATGTAGATACGCGGTCATTTATTCTCTTACTTAGGCATTTTTAGCAGTTATAACACGCTTATTGTCAGTCTTGCAGAAAAGCGGTTTTTGGTTGCCCCGAAACATCTTTTCGATTTCATCTATCTCAAATAAATAGCCGAATTTAAAGTTTATAACCTTGCATATTGTGCGCCATTCCCAACAGTATTCGTACAAATACCTCTGTATTTCATCCATAACAGCAGGCGGCAGCATTATCAACTGTTTCACGACCTTTCCTTTATGTAATTGCTAATATATATTAATGCTAAAAAAATGTAAAGAAAAATATATAATTTTGGAGCTTTTTATGAAAGATTTTTACATCGACAAAGAATTATACCTAGGCAGGCCCTCAGACGACGGACGAACGTCAAATGAGCTTCGGTGCTATGACCTTTTGGACAGCCTGTCTATTGAATATCAGCGGGCGGAGCATTCTCCCGCCGACACTGTTGAATGCTGCAAGGAGGTTGAGAAGGTTATCGGGGTAAACATATACAAAAATCTCTTTCTCTGCAACAGGCAGAAAACAGCCTTTTATCTCCTAGTCATGCCTGCTCTTAAGCCCTTCAGAACAAGCGTTTTTTCGAAGCTTATCGGAAGCTCCCGCCTTTCGTTTGCTGACGCGGAAAACATGAAAAGGTATCTTGGTGTTACACCGGGTTCTGTAAGCGTTCTGGGTCTTATGAACGACAGGGGCGGCGACGTGCGGCTTTTTATCGACAGGGATGTTGTCGCTTCGGATTACTTTCGCTGCCACCCCTGCGTCAATACCGCCACGCTTAAGCTAAAGACCTCAGATTTGCTTAAAAAGCTTCTGCCGGCACTCGGACACAGTCCTGAATTTGTTGACTTGCCGTGGGAGTATAATATAGAAGAATAAACAATTCGCTATACCTAATATACAGCAGACATATTATAAAAGCAGCATTTTCAGCGTCTCTTCAACGCTCAAAATGCTGCTTTGCTTTATATATAAATGCTATTTTATTACGTATGTACTCAAAGCTCTCGAAATGTAATCCGTAAGCTGCCCCTCAAGGCCATACGTGCCATCGGAAATACACCATGAATAGCAACAGCCGCGGGCAATAATAAACAAAAATACCGTAATATCTTCAGCCGAAACATCGGAAATTATTTCTCCATTGAGCTGTCCTTCACGAATTACCTCCACAAGAACATCCTGCATCGGCCTTGATTTAACAAACCATGTGTTGTCGGAGTTATAAAGAATCTTCATCGTTTCGATTCCCGAGTCGGAGTTTAGCTTGGCATAGTACTTGAAATAATCCACAACCTTTTGAAGCGTGGTGGTGCCGGATAATTTACGTGAAACCGTAATACTGAAATAATCGTCGGCAACCTTGAATATATCTGAAAACACATCCTCTTTGCTGTTAAAATAGCTGTAAAAGGTACCAACGGAGACCCCGGCCGACGAGCACACATCTCTGATCGTTGTATTCGCGTAACCCTTCTCACGCATAAGATCAAGCGCCGACTGAAGCACCCTCGCCTTTGTCCTCTGCGCTTTTGTCGATTTGATATGCTCTTCCATTACTCTGATCCTTTCACCCCTTGATTTGATTATTTTATAAGAATTTTCACTAAAAAGATATAGAGAAACGTAAAATAATAATATATTTTTATTTATCAAATTATTTTACGAAAATAAATTGACTATGTTCATTATTTGTGATATCGTTAAAAACGAACGATGTTCATATATTCTCGAACGCGGTTCACGGCGAGCTTTTTTTCATCTTTTTTTCGAATCATGTTCAGTAATAAAATGGACTTAAAATGAGTAAGGAGGTTCAAGCTTTGGAAAACATGAAACAAAATCTGGTTGGCATTGTCGGTGCAAAAAATGTTATCGACAGCGCAGAAGTTCTAGAGTCCTATTCTAAGGATGAGAGCTTCGCTACCCCCATGAAGCCTTTGTTTGTTGTGAAGCCTGAAAACGCTGAGCAAGTTCAAGCGATAGTCAGGTGGGCAAACGAAACAAAAACCCCTCTCGTACCGGTAAGCTCCGGCGCACCGCACTTTAAGGGCGACACAGTTCCGAGCGTTCCGCAGTCAGTTATCGTAGACCTCAGCGGAATGAACAAAATCATCAGCATCAACCGTCAGCAGAGAATGTGCATTATTCAGCCCGGTGTTACATACGGTCAGCTTCAGGAGGCTTTGGCCAAGGAAGGTATGACGCTTTCCACCTCGCTCAGACCCAGAGCAAACAAGTCAGTAGTGACAAGCGTTCTGGAAGTCGAGCCGAGACTTAACTGCCTGCATCAGTTCAACTACACCGAGCCTGTGAGATGTACCGAGGTTACATTCGGTGACGGAAACCAGATGTTTACCGGTGAAGCCGGCAACGGCCCGAAGGATCTCCAGAAGCAGT
>CAYQMY010000260.1:0-1368 GCA_964418735.1 uncultured Oscillospiraceae bacterium
GTTAAACAGACTGTTTTTGTAGATCATATTGTTCCACCAGTTCCTCGAATGAGTTTGATACCCGTCCCTTGTTAACCTTTATTACCTGCGGTGAAAGAGCGTTTTCCGACAGAAGCCTGTAAAAGTCGTCGGGACTGAGCGGCTTATCGGTATAATTGGAAAGGTAAAGATTAGTTCCGGATACCTTGACGCGCCAGCCGGGCAGCAGGTAGGAAAGCACCCTGCCGAGCGCCTGAGCATTATTGTCCTGAAGAACAAAGGCCACCTTGTCGGCGTAGGAATAAAGGTCGTTTACCTTGCCGCAGTATACAGACTCGCCGTTATAGAGATACAGGGTATTGTCGCAGGCGATACCGATAAGCTTCGGCTGCATTGTGGCTATGATTACGGCCTTTTCAAGATACCTTAGGCGTTCGGTTATTTTTGCGAGTATTTCTATTTCGGACTGCGAAAAGGTGTAGCCGGTAAAGTCGCATACAATAAGCCTTGAATCGGACTCGGAGGCAATGAGAAGCTCAAAAAGCAGCTTCTCGGTATTGTAAAGGTCAGAAATAGTGCTCAGAGCGATATAGCCCATGCCCATGTTCTCAAGCAGCTTCAGAAGCTTTAGCTGCCTGTCGGCTGCGCTGAATACATTTGGGATTTGGCCAGTAGCGAACATAAACTGTTCAAGGACAGTTTTGTCCGGATATATCATCTCGTGCGTATCGATGTAAAAAATATGCGGAAGAATACGGCGCTTAACCTTCATCGTGCCGAGGGGGCCAAGCTGACAGCGGCCGCTTTTGTAGTGGCGCATATTGCCGATGACCTGACACAAAAGACGAGCCTCTATCAGGTCGTTTGAGCTTATTCCCCAGGTTTCTCCCGCGGAAACGGTCAGATTGACGTTTGAAAAATAGGGCGTGAGGATGTTGGAATGATCGTCCGTTCTCTGCTCCTGAGAGGTTACGTCGGTCATAAGAACGGCAACATTGTTTTTTTCCTCGCCGCAGGGCTCCTTATGCTTTGTCTCCGCTTTGACTTTTTTCTCCTGGGATTTTTTATCGCAGTCCTCAGCCGGAATATCCAAATAGGGGATTTCTTCGATAAGCCCTAACTTATTTGTCGCATCGCAATTATTTTTTGCGTATTCCTGCATAAAGACGTCTCCTTTCGCCGGGATCAGAATAATGGAACTTTTAAAATAAATACCGCTTCGACTCTGTCGGTAGTTAATAAATCCTTATCTATGCTGTTTGCCGGATTGTCTCCCTTGGTGCGGTAGGCAACCTTGCCCTCAGTAGTATTTGATACACGGACTATCCTGTGAGTGACTCTGTCGCCGTCTAGATTTATAAAGGTGACGACGTCTCCGACCTTAAGCGA
>CAYQMY010000260.1:1468-2849 GCA_964418735.1 uncultured Oscillospiraceae bacterium
ACATTTTCGGGCTTTGAAGCCTCGGCGAGCTCGCGCTTCATCTCGGCTATCATTTCGGGAGTGGTAAGCCCGTTTCGTGTCTGCTCCATAAGAACACTTCCTTTCGTTCAGAATAAAGGTGTCGACATAATACAGGATTTTAGCTGCATTATCACTATTATAACACAAATTTTTTGATAAAATAACCCCGATCTAGAAATAGACCGAGGTTATTATATTATGATTTAGGGTAATTAATTGTTTAATTATAAGTTAATATCCTGAGTGCCGGTTACCTTTACAGTGTAGGCAGTGCCGAAGAGCTCGCCCTGATACTCGGCGTCGTTGGATACGCCATTGGTGTTGGAGTCAGTGAGACCTTGGCTAACCCAAGTAAGCTTGATTTTATAGGTCTTTGTTGCTGCTTCACTGGCAGTAAAAGCATGGTCGACAAACAGTGTTATGTCACCAATACCATCTTCCACGGTGCTATTAGCAGTGGCGATAACGGCGTCAGTTGAGTCAAGAAGCTGTGCGGTTATGTAGGGAATAGCAGTTTTGCCGGAAGCGGCTGCGAGAGTAACCTTGATATCAAGATCCATTCCGGTTTCCGTGGTGTTGGTACCGTCATTGTTAGAGACGGTAAAAGCCACAACGACTTCCTCTGTAGGAGCGATATCAAGATCAGCGGCAAAGTTAGTTGAACCTGCTGCGGTCAAGACGAAGTTTTTGGCTGCTACCACGCCGCCCGTGCCTACTGTGACTTCCTTTTGGTAAAGCGCCAAGCTTCCAGAAACCAATCCGGCAAGGATGCTGAGTACAAGTGCGGACAAAGCAATAGTTTTTTTCATTTGTTCATTCTCCTTTACTTTTGTAAAAAAATGTTTCAGTTTTTACTGAGCGGATGCCTGCCCCTATAAAAAGAGCTACTGCAATCTTTACAGTAGCAACTGGCTACCCTGGACGAACCGAGGGCCCTACAGCTTTGCGTCACAAGCTTTCGCTTGCTTTGCCTTTATACTCTTGAGTACTTTTTAGTGTGAATAAATTTGCTCTAATAAAACAAAACGCTACTGCAGAAAATCTAGCAGTAGCAGCTGGCAACCCTGGCGAACCGAGGGCCCTATTAGCTTTGCGTCACAAGCTTTCGCTTGCTTTGCCTTTATACTTAATAATAGAGTCGTTTTATTCTTGTAAAAATAATTCCATGGCAATATTTAGATGTCAATAGAAACTTACAAATAAATATGAATAAAAGTTGACATTTGGTAGAGTTCCGCGATAGTCATTATAGACAAAGCGATTATGTTAGATAAAAAAATTAAACCGGGCCGCATGGCGGCCCGGTTTCAGTCTGTCAAAGAACCGCAGTTTTCAGCTTGCGAAAACTGCGGTTCTTTGC
>CAYQMY010000261.1:0-2827 GCA_964418735.1 uncultured Oscillospiraceae bacterium
GTCAACAACGTCAAGAAGTCCGGCATTAAGCCCGTTGTTTGCATCAACAAGTTCTACACCGATACAGACGCCGAAATCGCTCTTATCAGAAAGCTCTGCGCTGAGCAGGGTGTCCGCTGCGCTCTTTCCGAGCACTGGCAGTTCGGCGGCGACGGAGCAGTTGAGCTTGCTCAGGCTGTTATCGACGCTTGCGAAGAGCCTGTCGATCTTAAGTACCTCTATCCCCTCGAGATGCCGCTGCGCAAGCGCGTAGAGCTCATCGCGACAGAGATTTACGGTGCAGACGGCGTTGACTGGTCACCGCTCGCAACCGAGAAGGCAGAGCGCTTCGAGTCCGATCCGTACTTTGCTGATTTCAGCACCATGATGGTTAAGACCCACCTGTCTCTCTCACACGAGCCGACATGGAAGGGTGTACCGAAGGGCTGGAGACTGCCGATCAGAGACATCCTTGTCTACGGCGGCGCAAAGTTCCTTTGCCCGATGGCCGGCAGCATCAGCATGATGCCCGGAACCAGCTCCGATCCGGCTTACCGCCGCATCGACGTTGACACCGAGTCCGGCAAGGTCAGCGGCCTGTTCTAAAAAACGCTAACGCGTCTAGGGGGTATCCAATGCCCCCTAGATTCGCGGCTTAAGCCGCTATACCCCCGGATCGCGCATGAATGCGCGGGCTGTGGTGTTTTTCCGGGAAGTGAATTCCCGGAAAAACAGATTTAAATATTAAAACCCTTTGGAATCGAAAGATTCCAAAGGGTTTTTTATTGGCAGAGTTCAATAAGTTCTATTTTCCGCTGCTGCCGAGACCGCCCTGACGGTCTAAGTCGGAATTGCAGTTGTCGGACTCGAGAACCGGAACAAAAATGCCCTGCACAACACGTTCTCCCGCCTTGATATGGACTGTGTTTGAAATTCTCAGGTCTTCAATCTGCGGAATCGTGACTGTCTCACCGCCGACCGTAAGCTCTTTGTAGCCAGTAAAACGCATATCGGGGCGGAGGTTGCGCAGTATTATCTTGATGTTTCCCTCGTTGTCGGGATTGTTGTAAAAATCGCTGTCTATTATCCCGAGCGTGTTCGCCATCATAAGGTCGTTTTTAATGCCCGAAGAACTTCTCACGACAAGCATAAGCATCTCGCCAGGACGCATATACGTTTTAATATCCGTAATAAAATCGGCTTTCCCCTGCGGAGGAATGCTTAAATCCTGCGTGGAGTAAAAGTCATATCCCGCCGAGGTTTTCGTTCCACGCAAGGGGAGCAGGGAACAGGTCTCATCACCGTTTTTCTTGTCTTCAACCTTCTCAAAGCCGCGATTTCTCATATTGCACCTCATGTAAAAAATTAATTTATTCTACATTATTTTTATAGCACTGTAAAGCCGTATTAGGAAAGCCTCGCAGAGTTCCCGCCACGCATGGCGGGAATAAAGTTTAATATGTCATTTACGGCGGCGTGTACGTCGGAAATGACACCTCTCATGACGGCTGCGGCAGAGCAGACGTCATGCAGCTCTTTTGTCTAAAAAGCCCATCGGGCTTTTTAGACAACATGACGAAAAGGCCGCCTTTCGGCGGCCTTTTCGCTTGGGCAAAAACAAGAAGGAGAAATATAAGTAGGTTGGGCAAACCTTACTTTGTTAAGCATGCAGGGTCAACTGTTCTGAAGTAGCTTCCGCAGAGATTATTGGGATTCATAGCTTCTCTAATCTTAAACTGATAAGCAAGAGGCCAGGGCTGCGGAGCTTTCTTGAACATCTCGTTGTGCTCTTCCTGAGTATAATTATAGCCGTTGTCTTTTCTGACGTCGGAATTCCATCTGCAGAAGTCGGAGCCGAAGGAATACTTGTTATGGAATTCCTGGTTTCCGGACATGAACTTGTAAGTTCCCTCGACGGAGTTCTTATCATAGGAGTCGAAGTTAGTGAAGAATTCCCAACCGGTTGCGCCGCCGCCGCCGATTCCGGAGAGGCTTCCCATTGCGGAGTCGCCGCCGGTGGCTGCGATATGATCATATTTGGTTTCCCAATTCTTCTTAATGGCGACTGCCTCTTCAACAACCTGAATTGTTCTCCATACGTTGCTGGAAAGTCCGAAGGTGCCTTCATAAGCACCGCACATAACAAAGTTAAGGTTCTTATGACCAAGTCTTGTCAGGTACAGCAGAGCATAGTCGTGCTTGTCTTTTTCGAGCATCATTTCGCTCTTCCAGCCGCCGGTCTGCTCAAGGATATAGTCGATGGCCGCCTCCTTGTATTCAAGGTCTCTCTGAGAGAAGCCCGCAATAATTACCTGATAATCCAGCTTCATTTTTTCGTTTTGCTCGATTATGTAAGGGTCCTTTACCAACTCGTTCAAATCACCAAGCTGTTTGGTATGATCGGTAACGATATTCAGCATAGCACCCTTCAGGTCTCTTCCGAACATGCTGAACTGTCTGTGTCCGGAATATGCTATGTCGCTCTCATGGAAGTACTGAACACTGCGTGCCCAAGCTTCCCAAGAGGGATAGCAAAGTGTATAGCATCTGAAGTTTGACCAGTCAGCTTTGTATGCAGGAGCATTGCCGTAGGTCGGGAAGTCGGCAGGACCGGGCCACGGATGAAGTCTGACAGCCATCTTTGTGCATACGCCCGAAGATCCTGCGGTTCCGAAAATACCTCTGAACAGGCCTCTCTGGCTAGGTCCTGGGCCTTCGCCGCAGAACCAGCCGTCGCCGGAGCCGAGGGAACCGGTTCTGATTACTTCACCGTTAGGCATAACCCATTCCATACCCAGGATGTTCTCGGAGCCCTGTCCCATGGAGATGGAGTTCGGGCCGAACGCTA
>CAYQMY010000262.1:0-2783 GCA_964418735.1 uncultured Oscillospiraceae bacterium
CAAAGCCGCATAGTATGGTTCGTAAAGAACCATATACTCCGACATATGTCGGTTTACTATGCGGGGGTGCTAAAATGATACTTCGGATAAACGGAGGCGTCAAACTTTGCGGAAGCGTGGCGGTTCATGGCGCCAAAAACAGCGTGCTGCCTATAATGGCGGCATCTATTCTTGCTGAGGGCGAAAGCGTTATACATAACTGTCCCGATCTTTCAGACGTGGACGTTTCGATAAAAATCCTGACTCATCTAGGATGCCGTGTAACAAGAAGCGGGAACACAGTTTACATAGACTCATCTACTATGAATCACTGCGATATTCCCGAGCAGCTAATGCGCGAGATGAGATCTTCTGTCGTTTTCCTTGGAGCGATACTGGCAAGGACGGGAGAGGTTGTTCTCAGCTATCCCGGGGGCTGTGAGCTCGGACCCAGGCCTATAGACCTGCACCTTTTGGCTCTTCGCAATCTGGGAGCGGATATAGAGGAAAGAGGCGGGAATATAATATGCAAAGCCGGGAAGCTTTTAGGGGCAAGGATAGAATTTCCGATACCAAGTGTTGGTGCGACAGAAAACGCCATGCTTACAGCGTGCCGCTGCGAGGGCAGGACAATTATTACAAATGCCGCGAGAGAGCCGGAAATTGAGGATCTGCAGCAATATTTACAGAAACTTGGAGTAAATATTCACGGGGCTGGAACAGCCATCATAACCATTGAAGGGCAGGGACGCAAATCAAATGTTGAACACACGATTATACCGGATCGGATAGTCGCATCTACATATGCGCTTGCGGTCGCTTCAGCGGGAGGCAAAGCCGAGATAACAAATATTGAGCCAAGACATATTTCTCAGGTCACAAAGGTTCTGGCGGAGGCCGGATGCGAGCTCGAAATAGGCAGTGACAGCCTGAAAATTGCCTGCGAAAGGCCGCTTAAGGCTATACGCCCCGTATTAACCAGCCCGTATCCGGGCTTTGCTACGGACGCACAGCCTCCGCTTTTGGCGGCGAGCATAAGATTTGAAGGCACTACAGTATTCGTAGAGAATATCTTTGAAAACAGATATCGGCATGTACCCGAGCTACTTCGCATGGGTGCCGATATTAAGACCGAGGGCAGAGTTGCGATGGTTTGCGGAAGAAAGACCCTGCACGGCACCTCTGTGGAGGCCACGGACCTCAGAGGCGGTGCAGCTCTCGTAGTCGCCGCGCTCGGCGCGGAGGGTGAGAGCAGAGTCTCCGGACTTAAACACATAGACAGAGGGTATGAGAGGCTGGAAACGGCACTTTCGGCTCTTGGAGCTGATATAGCCAGAATTGTTTAATTTTTACAAAAGGGGGGAGAATATGAGAGAGGAGCGCAGACCGCCGCGACGCCGCGGAAAAAAGGGAAAGAGTATTATTGCGGTACTTTTTTCGGTAATTATCATCTGCGGCGCTCTGCTGCTCGGGGTATCCGTATTTTTCAAAATATCGGTAATAAAGGTAGAGGGAAGCACAAGGTACTCGTCCGAACAGGTATTGGCTGTTTCGGGCATCCAGGTTGGGGACAACCTGTTCTTTGTCAATAAATTCGATATAAACAGCAAAATATTCAAGGAGTTTCCTTATGCGCAGGAGGTCACTATTAACAGGGGACTTCCCGATACGGTCAGGATAAAAATAATTGACGCCGTGCCCGTTGCCTATATTCAAGAGGGCAATGATTACTGGCTGCTGGACAAGTCCTGTAAGCTGCTTGAAAAGGTCGGTGAGGATAAGATTTCAGGCCTTATAAAGTTTTTGGGAATACATCCTTCTCAGCCGGTGCCCGGACAGAAGCTGTCGGAATCGGAAGAGAACAAGGCGAAAGCCGCTTATCTTGCCGATATTATAGCGGAGCTCTCCGGGAGGGACATGCTGTCAAAGGTCTCGCAGGTTGACATAACAGACATTAGTAGCACTTACTTTGACTATCTGGGACGCTTCAAGGTCAAGCTTGGAAAGAATTCTGATTTGCCTGCAAAATTCAAGCTTTTGAATGATTCGATAACATATTTGAGCCCGGTAGCAACAGGAACAATAGACCTGACACAGGACAAAGAAGGACGTTTTATTTCAAACTAAGGCAAAACAATTGGAAAAGTTCTAAAACTACTGGAAAAAACCTTTAACAATTGGAAAACTTTTAATAAATAAGGAATATACTATTGACCTAAAGTACAAATAGTTATAAAATGTAATGAGATACGCTTATTGCATCTGTTTTTCAGAGTAAATATAATCAGGAGGGTTGAACATGTCATCCTTTGCACTCGAAACTGGCCCGGATAACGTTGTCACCATAAAAGTTGTAGGTGTTGGCGGCGCTGGCAATAATGTTGTAAACAGGATGGTTGTATCCGGCGCAAAGGGCGTTGAATACATTGCCGTAAATACCGATAAACAGGCGCTTGCACTTTCGAGCGCGACACAGAAAATACAGATCGGCGAGAAACTGACACACGGTCAGGGAGCCGGCTCTGATCCTGAAATTGGACGTAAATCGGCCGAAGAAAACAGGAATAATATAGCCAAAGCGTTCGAAGATGCCGACATGGTGTTTATAACTGCGGGCATGGGCGGCGGCACAGGAACGGGAGCAGCTCCCGTCGTCGCCGAAATCGCGAGAGAAGCTGGCATCCTTACCGTAGGCGTCGTCACAAAGCCCTTCAGCTTTGAGGGCCGCCGCAGAATGATGCAGGCCGAGTCGGGAATAAAGGATCTGCTTGCAAGAGTCGACTCACTCCTGATAATCCCCAACG
>CAYQMY010000263.1:0-2740 GCA_964418735.1 uncultured Oscillospiraceae bacterium
AAGGCCTTAGACAAAACAAAGGGCAACCTTTCTTCGCTGAGCTTGAGAGATGTGCTTTACTATCTGAGAAAGGGCTGGCTGGCCTCAAAGAATTACCTCGTGAAGTCCGACTTTGTGCTGCTTTCACTCTGTGTGGTCTGCACCGTATTCGGAATAGTCATCATCTCCAGCGCCACCCGAAGCTATCAGACCAACTCATATGTTTACATTCAGATTGCCTCACTCATTATCGGCATAGGCGCTTATGTGGTATTCTCACTTATTGACCTCGATTTGATAACCGACAAATGGAAGTACATTTCCGTTTTCAACGTATTGTTTTTTCTTACCCTTTTGGTGTGGGGCGTGTCGGGCGGCACCGGAAACCGCGGCTGGCTTCGTTTCGGCCCAATTGGAATACAGCCCGCGGAGGTTGTGAAAATAACCTTTACAATACTGCTTGCAAAACAAATATCTTTTCTAAGCGGCTTTAATCTCAACTCCGTTATTTCCATAGCGCAGCTCGCCGCACATTTCGCGGTTATGTTCGGCCTGATTATCTTCGTATCGAGTGACCTAGGCTCGGCGCTTGTTTATCTTATGATTTTCATAGTCGTGCTTTTTTCCGCTGGCATAAAGCTCCGCTGGTTCGGACTCGGCATACTTGCTGTAGGCGCGTTATCACCGATAATCTGGAACAACTTTCTGGAAGATTATCAGAAGCAGCGAATCATCGCTCCCTATTTACCTGACCTTGTTGACCCAACGGGACTCGATATAACCTGGCAGGCAAACCAGAGCAAGATCGCTCTGGCTTCGGGAGGCCTTACTGGTCAGGGTCTTAATCAGGGTATTCAGACTCAGTCCAGCGCTCTTCCCGCCAAGCACACCGACTTCATTTTTGCGGTCGCGGGAGAAGAGCTCGGTATGATAGGCTGCATAGCCATAATATTGCTGCTCACTGCGGTCATCCTGCGCTGCGTTTACGTTGGAGTCAAGTGCAACAATTTCAAGGGCTCCCTTGTATGCATGGGCTTTGCCGGAATGCTTATCTTTCAGACCTTTGAAAATATAGGCATGTGCGTGGGCCTAACCCCAGTCATCGGAATCACGCTCCCCTTCTTCAGCTCAGGCGGCTCCTCCATAGTAACGCTTTTTGCCGCGATGGGAGTCGTTTCCGGAGTCTGGCAAAGGCGAAACCCCGGCAGGCGAAATTACTCCAAAATAATGTACTAGGACTAGGCTCTAGGGGGAATCCAATTCCCCCTAGGTAACCACTGATTTAATCCGGCGTTGACAGATTGGTGGGGATAGCATCCCCAATCGAGGCAAAAAAGCGCAGGAATAATTGCTTTATTTCAAGCTTTTTTAACGATGAGTGGGGGTGCTAGACCCGCCAAGATGGTAATGTCGGATTAATCAGTGGTTACCTAGATACGCGGCTTACGCCGCGATACCCCTGGTCGCGCACGGTTTGCGCGGGCTGTGGTATTTTTCCAGGAAGTGAATTCCCGGAAAAATGATTTAAAACACCCTGCGGGGGTTATATAAACAAAAGAACTGCGGCTGAAATCAGCCGCAGTTCTTATAATTAGCATTAATTTGTTGTTCCGTACTGCTGATTATAGGCTGTCGTCGCCTTTGCTGCCTGTGCTGTTCCCTTGGAGCACTGCGGGCTGCTAAGCGGGCAGCGCTTGTGACAGCCTGTGCAGATTAATCCGCTGAGGTACTGCTTAAGCGTCACAGTCGTTTCGGGCTCAGTTGTCACTGTGGCCTCTTCCTTCTTAGTGCTCGGAGAAGCCGTGGTTATTACTGCGCTATTTGATACAGTTTCACTTATTGCCGACGCTTCGGGATAGTAGGTGCTGCTATTTTTATAGTCGGAATAAAAGCTGCTGTAGGCTATATAGATTATCAGCGCTATAGCAGCGAATCCGCTGACACTTTTAACAAGCTGTTTGCTTCTCCAATTTTCGAACATCTGCTTTATTACAACGCCTAGGTATTTTGCGTGCAGGAGAACGTGTCCGAGAAGTATTCCAAGGCAGATATAGGACATCGCCTTATGCACAACGTATATAAGCATCCACACCGCCTCAATATTGAAGCTGAACAAAACTCTTGAAATCAAAACTCCTGTTATTATTGCGACAAACATTCCAAACGGAAGAAATACGTCCGAATAATAAAGCAGCTTTTTCGCCGTCCCTGCCTTGCCGTTAATCACGCTTCTCCTGAGACCTTTTATGAGGTTGATATTAAGTATAACATGCAGTATAAACAATACTCCTATGCCTATACCAACGGTCTCGTGGAAAAACGGCCCTGTTCCCAGCTCGAAAACCAGAAGTATATACAAAACCGTCATAACCACGTCAAGCAGTATCTTGAAAACAGTTTTACCTTTCATTTTGATCATCAAATCCTTTCTTTTTACAGGCAATTCCCTTTCGTTGTGCTTAATAAAACACACGAAGCTGAAAGTTTTCTTAAATTGCTTAACAATTTTTGACTATTTCAATTAACTGCTTTATAATAAGCTCAGAAACAATATCGGGAGGTCTTGATATGATAAAAGCCATTGTTTACAAATCAAATACCGGTTTTACACAAAAATACGCGGAGCTTCTGTCCCAGGAAATCAGCCTGCCCTGCTGCTCCATCGATGAGGCTGATAAGCAGCTTAAAAAGGGTGACGATATCATTTTTCTCGGATGTATCATGGCCGGAAGCGTCAAGGGCCTGAAAAAGGCCAAGCAGA
>CAYQMY010000264.1:0-2716 GCA_964418735.1 uncultured Oscillospiraceae bacterium
CTCTTAATTAATTGCTGCAATAAATATACGGGAGCGTCAGCTCCCGTATATTTTTTTGCATAGTCACTCCAGCAGGCATTTATTCCCCCTAGAGATTCATTTTATTATCGTCAGGAATATGCCGTATACAACCGAGGCGGCGATACCGAATACTAATACGGGCCCGGCTATAACAAACATTTTCGCACTCATACCCGTGATAAAGCCCTCGCTTTTAAACTCCAGCGCAGGGGATACAATCGAGTTTGCAAAGCCTGTTATAGGCACAAGAGTACCCGCTCCACCGAATTTTGCGATTCGGTCATAAATTCCGACTCCGGTCAACAGCGCCCCCAGAAAAACCAGAGTTACCGATACTGCCGTCCCCGCATTCTCCGCGTCCATTCCGTAATGCTTATAAAGGTTGAGCAGTCCCTGTCCTGCGGTGCAGATAAGACCGCCGCTCAGAAACGCTTTTAGCAAATTTGAGGTCAAATGCGAGTTCGGAGATTTCTTTTTGATGTATTCCCCATATTCGCGGTTTGTCATTTTCATATGAGTTCCCCCCTTTTTTTGTTATTGTTGCAAAAAAGGTGGTTTCTTATTCAAAAGCAATCCCGATAAAAACTCAGAGCCGCACTTTCGTGCGGCTCTTCAGTCTTTCAATAAATTCCCTCGCAGGGAAAATTTAATCTATTTTTCCGGGAATTCACTTCTCGGAAAAAAGGAGCAACCCGCGCAAATCGTGCGCGACCGGGGGGTATCGCGTCGTAAGACGCGAATCTAGGGGGTACTGGGTACCCCCTAGAAGCTGTTTAGTTACACCAGTTCAATAATCGCCATCTCCGCGGCGTCTCCCCTGCGGGGTCCGATGCGGGTGATGCGGGTATAACCGCCGTTACGCTCAGCATACTTGGGAGCGATTTCGGCAAACACCTTGGTTACGACATCCTCTTTTGTGATGAATGCCAGCGCCTGACGGCGGGAGGCGAGGGTGTTCGTCTTGCCAAGGGTTATCATTTTCTCGGTAAGAGGTCCGACTTCCTTAGCTCTCGTGATGGTTGTTTCCATGCGGCCATTCTCGAGAAGAGCGGTAACCTGCTGTCTCAGCATGGCCATACGCTGGTCGGTTGTCTTTCCGAGTTTCCGTGTTCCGGGCATTATTATTCCTCCTCGTAAAGAGTTTAGTTGTTGTTATCGTCGCTAGCTAGGGAAAGTCCCATCATCGCGAGCTTATTTATGACCTCTTCCAGAGACTTGCGGCCAAGGTTTCTGACCTTTATCATCTCATCCTCGGTCTTGCTGATAAGATCTTCTACTGTATTTATGTTCGCGCGTTTCAGGCAGTTGAAGCTGCGCACCGAGAGATCCATTTCCTCAATGGTCATCTCAAGCACCTTGTCACGCTGCGCTTCGGCCTTTTCAACTACCGTAGAACGGCTTCCAACGGTCTCGCTCAGGTCTGTGAACAAGGCAATGTGATCGCAGAGGATCTTTGCCCCGAGAGATATTGCGTCTCTCGCGGAAATCGTCCTGTCTGTCCAGACCTCTATTGTGAGCTTGTCGAAATCGGTCATATTGCCGACACGCGTATTTTCAACCGAATAGTTTACCTTAAGGACCGGAGTGTAGACTGAATCCACCGGAATAACTCCGATGACAGCCTGCTGAGGCTTGTTGCGCTCAGCTGGTACATAGCCGCGGCCGGTTCCGAGCGTGAGCTCCATGCTAAAATTAGCATCCGGACCAAGTGTGGCAATGTGCAGATCAGGGTTAAGGATTTCAACCTCGCTGTCCGCCTTTATATCACCCGCGGTTATTTCGCATTCTCCGCTTGCCTTGATGTGAACGGTCTTAATACCTTCGCAGTAGAGCCTGGCGATAATGCTTTTCACGTTAAGAACTATTTCGGTGACGTCTTCCTTGACGCCTGGAATTGTAGAAAACTCATGGGATACGCCTGCAATTTTTATTGAGGTAACCGCTGTACCGGGTAAAGAGGACAAAAGTATCCTGCGGAGCGAGTTTCCCAAGGTGGTTCCATAACCGCGCTCGAGAGGCTCAACTACGTATTTGCCATATGACTCATCTCCGGGGTTTTCAAAACATTCAATGCGAGGCTTTTCTATTTCTATCATAAATCTGATACCCTCCTCCTGTATGCGCACCCTGTGCGCACATATTTTTCCAGCCTACCAACAACGAGGGCTTGTATTTTACTTAGAATAGAGCTCAACAATAAGGTGCTCTTCGATCGGGAGATCTATATCTTCCTTCATCGGGAGAGCAACAACCTTCGCGATGAGCGCGTTTTTGTCGTAATCAAGCCACTTGGGAGGCTGGCGGAAAGAGTTTGCCTCAATAACCGTCTTCATCTTATCAAGACCCTTTGTGGCATCCTTTATAGCTATAACTTCGCCTATCCTGACGAGGTAAGAGGGTATGTTGACCTTCTTGCCGTTCACTAAAAAGTGACCGTGGCGAACCAGCTGTCTTGCCTCGGCGCGAGACATGGCAAAGCCAAGTCTGTACACGACGTTGTCAAGACGGGTCTCGAGTATCGAAAGCAGGTTTTCGCCGGTCTGACCCTTTTTCTTGGAAGCAAGCTCAAAGTAGCCTCTGAACTGGTCTTCGAGGATTCCGTAGTATCTCTTTGCCTTCTGCTTCTCACGAAGCATGGTGCCATATTCGGAAACCTTGGATCTACGCTGGCCGTGCTGTCCGGGAGCAAAACTGC
>CAYQMY010000265.1:0-2712 GCA_964418735.1 uncultured Oscillospiraceae bacterium
CAGCAAAATCGCGCGCGAGTTTTCTGATTAATTCGTGCTTTTCCGAAAAAATCATAGTGTTTTAATCTCCTTCTTATTTATATCTAAATTAAACTAACAATCAACCAAGTATTTCACCGAGCATGCCCCACTGCTCGGTAAAAAGTGCCGGATCCATAGTTTTCACATCAGCGGCTACTGCCGGTGTGAAACCCATATTGGGTATAATATCCTTTTCTATGCTAACGCCGGGTGCTACTTCGATAATGGTCATCTTTCCGTCAATAAGCTTGAATACGCAGCGCTCTGTCACATAAAGAATTTCCTGATCCTTGCGCGCATACTTACCTGCGAACGTAACCTGTTCAACATCCTTGACGAACTTCTTTATTGAGCCTTCCTGCTCAATCGTAAGCTTGCCGTCTCCGACAACGAGCTTTGACTTTCCGGTAAAGGTGCCGCAGAAAACGACCTTCTTAGCGGCCTGTGTGATGTTTATGAAGCCGCCGGGTCCGGTAAGCCTTGGGCCGAATTTACTTACGTTGATGTTGCCGTACTGGTCGCATTCACCAAGACCGAGAATTGTGATATCCAATCCGCCGCCGTCTATAAAATCAAATGTGGAGCCGTGGTCTATAATTGCTTCGGGGTTGTAGGCACTGCCGAAATTCGGTAGAGCAGCAGGAACGCCGCCGATCATTCCGCTCTCGGTTGACATGGTGATCGCTTCCGAATACCCCTCCTCGGCTACAACGTTGGCGACATCCGCCGACATCCCGACTCCGAGGTTCACAACATCGCCTTTTTTTATCTCCATCGAGCAGCGTCTGGCTATCAGCTTGCGCTCTCCGAGTGAAAGCTTCTCAATAGCGTTGAGAGGCTTTTTAATCTGTCCCGAAAAAGAGGGCTCAAAGTATACTCCCTCTGTCTGCCAGCAGGCTTCCTTTGTAGTTGCCTGTACCACATAATCTACGAGTATACCGGGTATTTTGACTTCCTTCGGATTCAGCGTACCCTTCTTTGCAAGGTACTCAACCTGAACGATTACTATTCCGCCGCTGTTCTTTGCAGCCGTGGCCACTGCAAGACCCTCGTTAATAACGCTTTCGTTAGCAAAGGAGATGTTGCCGTTTTCATCGGCAATAGTGCCGCGAAGGAGAGCTACATCGAGCTTAAATCCCTTGTAGAAGAGATATTCCTCACCGCAGAAGTTAACTACTTCAACCAGCTCATCCGTTGTAACCTTGTTCATTTTTCCGCCTTCGAGACGCGGATCAACAAAGGTTCCAAGACCAACCTTAGTTAAAAGACCGGGGCGTCCGGCAGCGATTTCACGCCAGAGGTTTACAACGACACCCTGAGGCAGGCAGTGACACTGAATTTTGTTATCTACAGCCAGTTTGAGAAGTGCGAACGCAGAACCGACATGTGCGCCAGACCAACGTGTTACCAGGCCCTCAATGCCAAGACGCGTAACGCCGCGCTCTCTCCAGTCTCCCATTGCGCTTCCCTGTTTAAGATTTAACCCGCAGGGATGGCCTGTTTCCTTGAAGTTGTCTGCTATTGCACAGGCAACCTCTTCAGCCCAGCCAGCCAGACCCATTCCCGCTAGACCTACAGTTGCGCCGTCAGGAATAAGCTTAGCCGCCTCTTTCGCCGTTACAATTTTTGCCATTTAGCTTTCCTCCCATCAAGTAATTATTTAATTGTATATATTCCGTTTTTGTATAGTGTAATTCAGTTATATACACTCATTGAACTTGTTCATTTGACTCGCTTTTACAATATAGCACTTAATAAAAAGTAATTCAATAAAAAAATACTGATTTTTTGTAAAATTTGAAATTTATATCCTTGATTTTATGTCAAACAAAATGTATATTAATTTAATAATGCAATTTATAGGAGTGTTTGGTATTGGAAAAAAAGCGAACAAGCAGACAGCTGCGCTCAGAACTGACAAAATTGAAGTTGTTTGACACCGCCGTCGGACTGCTCACAGAGAAGCCGTTTGAGGAAATTACAATCCGCGACATTGTCGGCAAGGCAGGAGTATCCGTCGGTACGTTTTATAATTATTACGAAACAAAGATGGATGTCTTTTATCAGTCTTACAGTATAGCCGATAAGTTTTTTGCGGACACGGTTGCGCCCCAGCTGCAATGCGGCTCCGCCCGTGAGCGCATGTTCCTTTTCTTCGATTATTATGCCCGATATAGCTATGATATTTCCGGAATAAAGCTAACACGCCTGCTATATAATGTCGATAATACTCTCTTTATGCGAAACGCGCCTAACGGCATGGTAGATACATTAAAAAAGGTACTCGAATACGGTCTTTCGACAGGTGAATTTATTACACGCGGAGATACTATATCCGATATGGCCGATTATTTTATGATAGCAATGCGAGGAGTCGTATATAATTGGTGTATCGCCAAGGGAAAATATGACTTGCGTAGTATTTCCAACCACTTTGTAAACCGTCTGCTTTATGCATATCAGCCATGAAATAAGACAAAAAAGAAACAGCCCCGCCGATTGGCGGGACTGTTTTTTTTTGGCGCCTCCTGTAGGACTCGAACCTACGACCCTGCGGTTAACAGCCGCATGCTCTACCGACTGAGCTAAGAAGGCATAATTAAAAGGCCTGGTCTGGTCGACCAGACCTTTCAATATCAGTGTTGGCGACTACCTATCTTCCCGGGCCGTCTCCAGCCAAGTATTGTCGGC
>CAYQMY010000266.1:0-2660 GCA_964418735.1 uncultured Oscillospiraceae bacterium
CCGAAATTATTAAAATTTAGGGGAGATTTAATATATGAAAGCTACCGGTATAGTACGAAGAATAGACGATTTGGGTAGGGTAGTAATCCCAAAGGAGATACGCCGCACGATGCGGATTAGAGAGGGTGACCCGCTTGAAATATTCACGGAGAAGGACGGAGAAGTAATATTTAAAAAGTATTCTCCCGTCGGAGAGCTTACGGACTTCGCATCTCAAATATGCGAAACCCTCAATAAGACGACTGGCTGTATTACTGCGGTTACGGACAGAGATAATATTATTTCCGTTTTCGGAGTGCCTAAGCGCGACCTGTATGAAAAACGTATCAGTCAGGAGCTTGAGCAGATTTTGGAGGAGCGGCAGCTTTACCAGCGCCGTACAGGCGAACACGGCATTGCTCCCGCGGACGGAGTTACCGCATACAGCGTAGCAATCGCCGCGCCTATCCTATCGGGCGGGGACCTCATGGGCTCGGTGCTGTTCCTTACGGCGGAGGGTGCGCCTCCCCTCGGAGAGGTAGAGAACAAATTGGCTCAGATGGTTTCAAGATTTCTCGGAAAGCAAATGGAAGATTGATAGATTAATAAAACACTCACCGGTTTTGTGCGATTTCCGCATAAAACCGGTGAGCTTGCTTTTTAGATACCAATTGATTTAACCGGCTTGAAAACTCGTTAATAAGTTAAAAACACTTTATATTTTAATGTGCGCTGAACAAAGCTCAAAGCGTTGAAATACAAGCATTTCAACGCAATTTGGCTTTGTTCAAGTGCAAGGTTTTTGAGCAAATATGCTCAAAAACCTTGCACTTGATTGAATGGCGCCGCGAAGCAGCACCATTCAATTCGCACATTGATTAGCTGTCTGCTTGCTTAAATGCGTGATTTCACGTATTTAAGCCTTTAAAATGAAACATTTTGTTTTCATTTTAAAGAACAATTCGTTTTGACGAATTGTTCAGCAGACACTAATTTAAGCGAATTTTTTCTCAATAATCGAATATTCTATAATACTTGGACACGGAAACATTAATTTTAGAACAGAAGCGAGGATTATTGATGAATACTGACTTAAACTTCAGGCAGATAGTTACAATTCTTTGGAGAAAGGTTTGGCTGCTCATTCTCGTTATGGTTTTGTTCGCCGCCGCCGCATTTTCCTATTCCTACTGGTTTATAACCCCGCTTTATTCGGCGTCGACCTCCATGTATGTGTATAACCAGCAAAACCGAACGGACAGCAACATCACTTCGAGCGATTTAACCACTTCACAGAAGCTGGTCAGCACATACATCGTCGTACTGAAAAGCAATTCGGTATTGGACAAGGTGTCAAAGGAGCTGGGTTACAATTATTCGGCGCAGCAAATACGCAAAATGCTTTCGGCGTCCTCCATAGACGGCACCGAGGCTTTTGAAATAAAGGTCACGCATCAGGACCCGGAGGTAGCCCGCACTATAGCGAACACCATTTCTTACGCGGCGCCGGCGGAAATTATTAGGGTGGTTAAGGCCGGAGCGGTTGAGGTTATCGACTACGCGACGCTGCCGCAAGATTCGTCTTATCCCAACATCAGGCTAAATACTGCGATAGGGGCTTTTGCCGGACTTGTTGCGGGCATACTTATAGCTCTGCTTATGGCGATGGTGGATACAACCGTTCGCACCGAGGAGGATTTGACCGGGGTTTTCGAAATACCCGTTCTCGGAGTAATACCAAAACTTGTCGAGGCTGAGAGAGGAGTGCGGTAATAATGGCAAAGAAAAATGAATACTCTTATGGAAGCAGCAAATCTTCCTACACTAATATAAGGCGTTATCTTTTGGACGCTGACACACCATTTGCCGCCAAGGAGGCCTATAAATCGGCGAGGACGCATCTGCTTTACACCAGCCCCGGCGAGGGCAAATGCAGAAAAATAGCCGTCACAAGCTCAATACAGCATGAAGGAAAGACACTTACCTGCATTAATCTCGCAATATCTATTGCCGAAACCGGAAAGCGGGTTCTTATTATCGACGCTGACCTCAGACGTCCAATGCACAAAAGCGTATTCGAGCTGCAAGAGTCATACGGGCTATCTGAGCAGCTAGCCGGAATTATTAGTCCGGATTCGGAAGAGGGGCAGAGCGCGGCCTGCAGGACAAAATATGAAAACCTTATGGTGCTTCCATCCGGTAACATACCACCTAATCCCACCGAGCTTCTATCCTCGCCGCGTCTTCATAATATAATATCGGCGCTTGAAGAACATTTCGACTACATATTTATAGATACTCCCCCGATTGGTATCGTGACCGATACGGCGCTGCTGATGCCCGAGGTTCAGGGGCATATTTTTGTTGCCAGAGCGGGAAAGGTGCGGATGGACGGCCTCAAAAGATCAGTTGAAGCAATGACGCAGCTTGGGGCAAATATTCTTGGATTTATCCTTAACGACTATAATCCCAAAAAAGGCATTAACTATGGAAGATACGGAAACTACGGCAGGTACGGAACATACGGATACGGGAGCTACAGATATCACGGATCGAAAAAACCAAGGCCGACAAGCGGCGGCTTTGAGTGAGCTTTCACAGACGCCATTTACAAGCAGGAAGGCAAATGAGCAAAAAAACAATAAGGCGGCAGGTGGCGAGGATTGAAGGAGAGGTATATA
>CAYQMY010000267.1:0-2651 GCA_964418735.1 uncultured Oscillospiraceae bacterium
CGGCCTCTTGAACCCCATTCAAGCGCGATACCAAACTTCGCCACACCCGGAAATAAATACTGCGGACAACTGGTGTGTCCAAGAAAAAATTATAAAGGTTTCTTGTCATTATGTCAAGTTATTTCTGACTGTTTTAAGATTTTTTTTAACAGTAAGCATCCATGTGGTTCAGATAGATTTACAGCTATTGCCTTTAGTTTATATAAAAGCTATAATAGCTGAGTAAGTGATACAAAAGGCGATTATACAATAGGGAGAGAAAAAATATGGCAAAAATCTATAATAACTTTTCTGAGCTTATCGGCAAAACTCCTATCTTAAAGGCTCACAGATATTGCGCTAATAAAGGCGTTTACGCTGAAATACTTGTAAAGCTTGAGTACATGAACCCCGCAGGCAGTGTGAAGGACAGAGTGGCAAAATCGATGCTGGACGACGCTGAGCAAAAGGGGCTTATCACAAAAACCTCGGTAATCATCGAGCCGACCAGCGGCAATACAGGCATCGGGCTTGCCGCAGTAGCAAGGTCCAGGGGCTATCGGGTGATTCTGACGATGCCGGAAACTATGAGCATTGAGCGCCGCAAGCTTCTTGCTGCCTACGGTGCCGAGCTTGTTCTGACCGAGGGCTCAAGGGGAATGCAGGGCGCGGTCGATGAAGCAGTCAGGCTCTGCGGAGAGATTGAAGGCAGCTTTATGCCGGGCCAGTTTGATAATCTAGCGAACGCGGAGGCGCATTTTAATACTACAGGCCCCGAGATATGGGAGGACACCGAAGGGACTATAGATATTTTTGTTGCCGGAGTCGGTACGGGCGGTACGATAACAGGCACGGCGGAATACTTGAAAGCTCAGAACCCAAATATTAAAATCGTTGCGGTCGAGCCTTTTGAATCGCCGCTTTTGACCAAGGGAGAGTCCGGCCCTCACGGGATACAGGGGATAGGCGCTAACTTTATCCCGTCGGTACTTAAAAGGGAAGTCATCGACGAGCTCATGCCCGTGAGAACGGCTGACGCTATAAAAGCGTCCAGAGAGTTTTCTGCCGCCGAGGGGCCGCTTGTCGGCATATCCTCCGGGGCTGCTCTTCACGCGGCTTATATGCTCGCAAAACGGCCTGAAAACAAGGGTAAAACGATAGTCGCACTGCTCCCGGATTCGGGAGAGCGATACCTTTCAACGGAGCTTTATGAGAAGTTAATCGACTAACATAGTAAAGAGCTCGCCAAGATCGGCGAGCTCTTTAGACTGTCGGAAAATTCCCTCGCAGGGAAATTAAAATAATTTTTCCGGGAATTCACTTCCCTGAAAAATTCCTCAGCCCGCGCAAATCGTGCGCGACCGGGGGTATCGCGGCTTTTGCCGCGTATCTAGGGGGTATTGGATACCCCCTGGAAGCTTGTCGATTTAATTGTCAGCTTTGAAAATCAGGCTTATCGTGGTGCCCTCTCCAACACGGCTGTCTATTTTTATTTCCGCGCCGTGGAGCTTTGCGCCGTGCTTTACTATCGAAAGCCCGAGACCCGTTCCGCCGGTCTCCTTGGAATGGCTCTTATCAACGCGGTAAAAACGCTCGAAAATCCGATCCTGATGCTCCGGAGCGATGCCAACGCCGGTATCGGATACCATGAGAATAGCTCGCTCGCCCTCCTTGTAAACCCTTACCTTGACGCTTCCGCCGCTCTTGTTGTAGTTTATCGCGTTGTCGCAGAGGTTAAAAAGCATCTCGTGAAGGGTGCTGCTTATTCCGTTTACCGAAACGGCGCTTCCTTCCACCGAAAAGCCTATATTTCGTTCTTTCGCCTTGAGCGCGAGTTCGTCCCAGACAGTTTCGGCCAAAGAAAACAGGTTTACACTTGTGAACTCGTGACTAAGCGTTTTTTCATCGAGAATCGAGAGCTTCATAATGTCCTCAATGAGAGTGAGTAGGCGGGAGGCCTCCGAACGGATGCGACCGGCAAAATTCGGCACATCTCCGGCCTTTGCTATCCCGTTTTGAATTATTTCGGCGTAGCCCATGATGGAGGTCAGCGGAGTTTTAAGCTCGTGAGAGACGTTTGCGGAGAACTCGCGCCGCATTTTCTCGTTTTCTTCTTTCTCGGTGATGTCCATGGCAAAGAGCACGGCGGCAAAATCCTCATGCTCAATCTGAACAGGGCTTACGGAAAGCTGGTATATTCGGCCGGCAATATTCATTATAACCGTTTCCGGAGTGCCGCCCAGAGCTTTTTCCACGGCCCCGATATAACCTATGTCTCGGCTCAGCCTCAAATAGCTCGCGCCCTCGTAAAAGTCGAAAAGCCTGCGGGCGCTGCGGTTTCCTGAAAGCACCGCTCCGCTCCTGCCGAAGATAACCATACCCTCGCTCATGCTCTCGGTGATATACTCAAGCTCCTTTTTCTTGGACGAAAGCTCCTCAAGCTGCCGCTTTATGCGCAGGTTCTGCTTATCCATGCGAAGCAGCAGGGGGGAGAGCTCCTCATATTCCTTGTTGGATAAGGGGGAGTCGAGATCCAGTTTGTTTATAGGAGAAATTATAGCCTCGGTAAGAAGCTTTGCGATAAAAATCGCAATCAAAAGGGTAATAAGAAGGATAAGTATAACCCACGACGAGGAGTCTCGGATTACACCGAAAAGACTGTCTGCCGTCTC
>CAYQMY010000268.1:0-2617 GCA_964418735.1 uncultured Oscillospiraceae bacterium
TAAAGGCAGCGGATTTTGAGTGCAAAATCCGCTGCCTTTAGACTGTCAGTGAACTGGCTACTATCCCCACCAATCTGGCAACGCCGGATTAAATCAGTGGTTACCTAGGTGGAATTGGATACCCCCTAGAAGATTGTCTATAACAGGTAAAATGTTTGCAAATATGCATTGTTTCTGTTACAATAACAAGGCTTGTTGCACACAATTTGAAACATTAAGCATTATTTTAACCATAAAAATCGAGGTAATTTTCCCATGCAGATATCTTTGAACATCATACTCGACAGAATCAAGCACTACCAATATGAGCTATATGTTGACCTCCCCACCAAGCTTTCGTTTCGCAGGGTATCGCTCCTGCCTAAAGAGCTAAAATCTGCTCAGCCTGATTGCTTATATGTTTGCCGTTTGTCTGACGCTATAAAACATACAAATACCGTTCCGGGACTGTTTTGTGTCTGTCTGCGCGACCGCATCCATGACGAAAGAGAGAGTGCGGAAGCGCTAAGCGGATTGCTTATTATTAATGAAAATATAGAATTTGAGCAGCTGTACTTTGAAATACAGGACACCTTTTTGCTTATCAACAGCTGGTATGAAGACATGCAGGAGGCAATTATCAACAAAAAAAGCATGCAGGATATTTTAAGCTTAAGTGAGCCGGTTATTGGCAACTTTATATCTATTACCGACTCCGCTCTGACTCTTCTTGCATATACAAAAAATATTTCTACGGATGATGACCTTTCTTTGTTTCTTATAGAAAACGGCCATCATTCTGCGGAGACCGTCAAGAAGTTCAAGGAGCTCGGACGGTTTGAAATATGGATGAACAACGACCTTATTGTAAGTAAAAGTGGTGATTTTTCTAGGCATACGGTAGTAAGCAAGGCCTTTAAGTTTAATGAAACATATTTTACGCACGTCGTTATGACCTGTAACTTTTACAAATTGTCCGACGGTCTTATCGATCTTTTTAACATACTTAATTATGCTTTGAGCTATTATGTTAAATTTATCTGGCAGGAGGAAAAGGACTTTAAGCATGTTTACAATTCCTTTGTCATTGATTTGCTTGAAGGAAAAGGCGGTTCAAAGGAAGCGATAATTGAAAGAGCAAAGCTGGTAGGCATAAGGCCAAACGACAATTATATTGTCATGCTGCTTACGGGAGCTGACAAGGTAAGGCCTCTTTTCCCGGGACGTATGGCCCGCGATATCACGCAGCTGTTTCCGTTTGTTAAGCCAATATACTATAACAGCCGTCTCTCGATTTTTATTCACCGCAACGACATTTTCAAATTGATAAATGAGCAGAAAATGCTTGATATTTTAAACAAGTACTTTTTCGAAAACAATATATTCTGCGGAATCAGCGATGTTTTCGATGATTTGACGGATATGCCGGAGGCATATCAGCAGGCAGAGGTGGCATTAAAGGAAAGCGGCCTGAACAACCCCAGAAAGGATGTTTTAGGAGAGAGCGATTCCGCCTTCAGCAATATACTGACCTTTAACTCCTGCTTTGCCAGCTGTCTTATAGATAAAAGCAAAAACAGCGAACACATTTGGAAAAACAGCAATTACGGAAGGATGCTGATAGCCCTCTACGTTTCGGATTTAGAGAAAAACACCAATAATTTGTGCGTGCTTTACAACTATCTGAAAAACGAAAGGCGCGCAAAGGAGACTGCCGAAGCGCTGCATATGCACCGGAACAACGTCGTATACCGAATAAGCAGAATAGAAGAAATGCTTAATATTAGCTTGGATGACTATACTACAAGGATTAATCTGCACCTCTCTTTCCTGATGTTCAAAAGAAACGGTTTAACAATTAACCCTACAGATTCACCGAAGGATTACAGATTGTTGGACGACTGTATAATCTAAAAAAGTATGCCGGGGCTTACTGGTTTCCAGTTTGCCCCGGCTTCTCTACTGCCGAAAACTCCCTCGCAGGGATATTTGAATTCATTTTTCTGGGAATTCACTTCTCGGAAAAATACCACTGCCCGTGCAAATCGTGCGCGACCGGGGGTATCGCGGCTTTTGCCGCGTATCTAGGGGGAATGGATTCCCCCTAGAAGAATATTGGCTTTTATGCAGGCCAGTTGTCTATTACCTCTTTTCTTACCTCTTCGTTAAAGAGTCCGACCGTGCTTTTTACTGCCGCAAATGCCTGAACCACAAAATACGCGAAGAACCCAATCGTCATAATCAAATAGAAGGGGTAGTGCGGTATAAGCAGCGCAGTTGTGGCAACTCTGACCTTAATAGTGAATAGAAACTGTATCCATGACGCATAGGTAAGCAGACCTACTACAACGGTTCCGCACCACTCATGAAAAGTCCATAAAATCATAGGGCTGAGTTTAGGGAACTTTTTCATAAAAAATGCTATATGAACAAGTCCTTTGTTGTGCTGAGTATAGGCAAGGGCGAGGAAAATAACCACGGTTTCCGCAAGGCTTACATATTCGCTGGAGCCGATTATTGACGAACTAAAAAACTTTCGCATAACTACGTCAATAACGATGATCATCATCGCAAAGGTAAGAGCAAGGATACTGATAAAACCGAAAAAACCTGCGAAATAACCCATAAATTTTTCGGC
>CAYQMY010000269.1:0-2612 GCA_964418735.1 uncultured Oscillospiraceae bacterium
TGAATATTACGCTCTTTGAGAGCCGCTCGTCCGGAGTGCATTGAGCCACTCGCACGGGCATGACTGAGCCGGTGACGCGGAAGCTGGTGAGCCACATATGTACTCGTCCACGCGGGGGATATTTGCCCCCGCGCAGACATTCATATTTTAGTTGTTTTCTCTTTCCGTAGACAGCCGTTCGCGCATAGAAATTTTACCATCTATGAAGATTGTATAAGCGTTATGCACGATCCTGTCCAGAACAGCCTCGGCTATAGCTCCAGCACCTATCATTTCTCTCCAACCGGCAGGAGACAATTGGGAGCAGAAAATAGTTGAGCAAGTCTGGTGTCTGGACTCAATAATTTCAAGCAAATCCTGAGCCTGAGTTTCTTTAAGTGGAGTAAGTAGCCATTCGTCTAGAACCAACAAAGCGAAACTTTTGTAGGTTTTCATTACTTTCCTGAATGTACCCTCTCCTCGTGCAATGGCCAATTCATCAAGCAAGTCGGGTAGGCGAATGTATCGCGCAGGATAATAGTTGCGACAGGCAGCAACCGCAAATGCACTTCCAATATAGCTCTTGCCTGCACCGGTTGCGCCGAGAATAATAATGTTTCGCTTATCCGCTATATAGTTGCAGGATGCGAGCTTTAAGATTGTAGCTCTGTCGAGCTTTCTGTCCCCATCGTATCTTATGTTCTCAATGCAGGCCGAACTTTCCAACACCCCTGCTTTCTTTATCAATCGCCCAATTTGATTGCTTTTCCGTCTGCTCCACTCCGTATCTACAATCAGTCCAAAGCGCTCCTCAAAGGATAGCCCGTTGTATTCGGAACTGGATAGTTGGTCGGAAAATGCCCTTGCCATTGCGGTAAGCCTCATATCGTTTAACTTGTTAGCAGTTGTCATATCCAGCATCACTTGCTCCTCCTGTCGTAGTAGTCGGCGCCGCGTGTAAAGCTGTATTTTTCGTACTTCGCCGGATTTGGCACATCTTCTCTGTGAAGCTTGTCCTGCCCGTTTGCAAGTATAGTCTGAATATTTTTGAAGCTTGGATTTGATGTGTAGCTCAAAGCCTTGCAGCACGCAGCCTCAAGCCGCTGCGTGGAATATTTGTCTCCCAGCTTTAACAAAGCCATACACGCTTTGTATGCTTGCTGAGGTATTTGCCTGCCAGAAAGCATATTCGCAACGACGATTTCCGTGCTGTTTCCTACGCGATTACCCCATTCAATAAAGCGCTCTGGAGTCCACTCCATATATTGCTTTTGGTTTTCTGGTAGGTGTTCGCTGACAGTGCTGTATTGATTTGGTCTTCCGTGTAAACGGGGATGAGAGCAAATTCTGTTGCTTCCGTCGAAGACCTCAATCGTTCTCTCGGTAATACGCACATCAACCTTTTGCTTTATGTACTCATAGGGAACCGAGTAGTTTTGCTTGTCCACCGCGATGTGGCAATTAAACATTACCGTTGCGGTTTTCCAAGAGGCCAATTCATATGGTGTTCCGGGCAGTGATAGCAGGTAGTGTTTTTCGTTTTCATGGAATTCAGTACTCCGGCTACCTTGCTTCTTTTGAAACGGTTTGTTATTAAATTCTTCGAGTTTTAATCTAATAGCGGTATTGAGTTCCGATAAAGAGAAGAAAACTTGGTTTCGTAAAGCGGCAATTATCCATGTAGAGGTGTTGCCCACCGTGCTTTCTACAGAGCCTTTATCTCTCGGCTTTCGCACTCTGGCCGGTAGAACGGCTGTACCGTAGTGCTCCGACAGCTCTTGGTATATACGATTGATGGTAACCTCACCCTTAGCCACACGGTCAACGCCGGTTTTCAGATTGTCGCAGACCAGTATTTTCGTGACGCCGCCAAAGTATTTGTAAGCGTTCACATGGGCGGTTATCCATGCTTCCTCGTTTTGAGTGAGGAATGCCTCTAAGTAAGCGTATTGGCTGTACGGAAGGACAGCTACGAAGATATATGCATCGTAGTCCTTGCCTGTTGTGCCGTCTACGACCTTGGCTGTATCTCCGGCCCAATCGACCTCCATTATCTCTCCGGGCTTTCGATCGATGTGCATGGTTCCTTTTGTGCGCTTGACAAACTCACTGTAGTAGAAACAAAACTGGGTGTACATGAACGGGACATCACCAGCTGCTCTGCAGGATTCGCAGTATTCGGTCCACAGCAAACTAAGCGTCACACCATTTTTTGCGAGTTCCCGATGTATGTGCTCGTAATCCGGCATTCTGCGGCTTGGGTCAGGTTGAGTTTCCTTGGGATAAAACAACTTGCTTAGCATCTCGTCCGTTAGTTCTTTTGGTAGTGGCACAGATAGACTGTGTCGTTCTGCTTCCAGAATTGTCCGCGCAACCGTGTTTCGTGAGCAGCTGCAACTTGCTGCTATGCTGCGTTGGCTAATTCCTTGACTATGAAGCCTTAGGATTTCTCTGTATGGGGTCATTTCATGACCTCCCTCAAATAGATTTGCACCGGGATTCCCGATACATAAATCCATTATACAGAGAGCAGTATTACTGGCTCATTAGCCTCCGTAACGGCGGCTCAGTCCATTCCGATACGCTGGCTCACTCATCGCCGAACGAGTGGCTCCCAAACGCCGAATTATTCA
>CAYQMY010000270.1:0-2592 GCA_964418735.1 uncultured Oscillospiraceae bacterium
GCGCGACCGGGGGTATCGCGGCTTTAGCCGCGTATCTAGGGGGTATTGGATACCCATACCCCCTAGAAGCTTGTCGAAAACACTTTTTCGACAAGCTCAAGGCAGGGCGCATTCACGCCCTGCCTTCTTTATAATCAACTTACTATCGGCCTGACCGGCCTTGCCTCGATGTAGCCGCGATAGCCCATGGGTGCAAGCTGGAATCTCGGGCCGTCGCCATCCGCCCACTCGAAGCCGTATAGCTTCGGGTCGAAGGTTTTCATTACCTCCCAGATATCGCCGATAGCTTCCTCAAACTTGTCGTCATCGTAAGCTGGGCCTTGGAATACCATCAGCTTGCAGGGCTTAAGCTCTACGATCTCAAAGCCGTCGGGAACCTTGTTGCTGTAGTCAAGCGGCAGCTCAACTCCCTGAACATACTGCGACGTTCCGCTTTTTATAAAGCTCTCAGGCAGCCACATGCCTATAGGCTCGTAAAGGGCCTCCTTGACGCTTGTGAGTATGCCCCAGATGTCGCATCCGACCTCTCCGCAGTATTCAAAATACTCTTTTGCCTTTACGCCCCTTTTAAGCATAACCTTCCGCGCCGGCCTCTCAATTACCTGTACGAAAACGGGTGTGAGCTTCTTGTTTTCACTCATTGTTCTCTCTCCTTTTAATTTCGTATGGCGGTAATCGTTTGCTCTAAACGGCAAAAACAGCCCTATCGGAGGCGTTTCCCTAGAGTAATTCTTCGGAGACAGGCCGAACTGCCTTGTGAACGCCTTCGTGAAGCCCTCATGCGAATCGAACACAAAGTCGAAGGCGACGTCTATTACCTTCG
Organism: uncultured Oscillospiraceae bacterium; assembly: GCA_964418735.1. Lineage (GTDB taxonomy): Bacteria > Bacillota > Clostridia > Oscillospirales > Oscillospiraceae > DUPK01. Next base: position 824 of record CAYQMY010000270.1, read on the forward strand.
GCTTTTCGTCTCTCAGCACAATTGCGGCTTTTGAAAGGCGGAGCGCGCGGATGTAATCGAAGGGCGTTTTGCCGAAGATATCCTTAAAAAGCTTTTCACTGTGCCACTGGGAGTACCCAGCGGCTCTGGCCAGCTGTGAAAGCGTTATCGGCTCAAAGATGTGCTCTTCGATATAGTCCTGCATTCGCCTGACTGCGTTTATGATTTCCGCTCTGTCCGTAATTACCACCACCTGGAAACATAATACCCGATCCGTAGGTTTAATTCTTGACCTGAAGAGCGAAAGTGCCCCAAAAACTGTTCGTTATTCGATGCAAAGGACGTCCTTATATTCCTCGCCCTGCGTCATAATCCTTTCGGCATAGGAACACTGCGGAACAATCTTCTTATTCTCCTTACGGGCATACTCAACCACCCTGTTAAGAAGCTTTTGCGCTATTCCCTTTCCTCTCAGGGTTTCAGAAACATAGGTGTGGTCGACAATCAGCCTGTCCCCGCTTGGGATAAAGGTGATTCGGGCAATCGCATCCTTCTCGCTTTCCCCAATATAAAACTGATTGCATCCCATTTTGATTTCTTCCATAATGCCCTCCAATTATTTAATATCCAAGCTCCTCGCCGACTATCAAAACCTCCGCCTTTTCAGTACCCATCATTTTTTCCCATAGCACCAAAAGCGCCCTGCAAATGCGGTGAGGGCTAGAACAGTCATGGCACTTAAGCTCCCCCTTTGTACAAGGAGTATTCATATTAAAGCGCCTTGCGTTGAGCGGTGACGCTATGTTTCTGGCACGCCAGACCGCCTTTTCGTAATCCTCAGTTATTTTATTAACGCCTATTATAAAAATGACTCTCTTCTTGCCGAAAAGCGTGGCGGCAAGCCTGTTGCCCATGCCGTCTATGTTTACAATCTCTCCTGTTTCGGCAACTGCGTTCGCGCTGCAGATATAGACCTCCGCTTCGGCCGCGTTTTTTCTTGCCTCCGCAGGCTCCTGCTTCCAGTGCCAGTAGACGCTGTTGTCAGCCGCAAGCGTCTCGAAAAGCCCAAGTGCCTCTACCGTCTTGCTGCCGCCGAAACCAATGGTTTCGCCTTTGAGCGAAGACGCGACGTAATCGGCGGCCTCCTTTCCGGTATTGAAATATTGAGCTTCAAAGCCTCGTTTTTTAAGGTTCGCTATCGTTTTCTTTATGTCCGGCATTTTTTTCACATCCCTTTCATGCTGTTATCATGTTTTGGGGTACTTCCCATAAGCCCCATTCCAATTGTCCGCAAAATCAAAAAATAAATCATACCCGTTTTCTCTTATGTAGGCTGTTGCCTGCCTGTACTTGCCGTATTTATATCCCTCATGATTGTGGAAGGCCTGAATAACTTCGCAGCAATTATACTCTTCACAGTCTGCGCAGGAATTGAGCTTTTTTGAAATACAGCAAACCTTTATTCTGCATTTGGCTTTTTCAATATCGCGCTCACCCGAATCATAGCCGTCCTTGCAGCCTTTGCAGCTCGACTTATAAGCTTTACAGGTTGCGCAGTATGCTCCGCAGCATCCGAGCTTTTCAACTGGCATTAGACTCCGCCTCCCATATACTTTTTACAACTTAATAATAGCAGAACAAACGTTATTTGGAAATATAAAATACGTTTATTGCGCGAACGGCCCATACTGTGCTATAATTTCCGCATTGGTTATTAAGATGGGGGAGTTTTCTTTGACAACGGACAGCGCAAAGCTCAAAAAAGCCACAATTATTTATATGGTAATCCT
>CAYQMY010000271.1:0-2580 GCA_964418735.1 uncultured Oscillospiraceae bacterium
TCGGGAATAAAGGATCTGCTTGCAAGAGTCGACTCACTCCTGATAATCCCCAACGATCGCCTTAAGCACGCGACAGACCAGAAGGTCACCTTCGCAAACGCTTTTGAAATTGCAGACGATGTGCTTCGTCAGGCAGTTGTGAGCATTTCCGATCTTATCAAAAACGCCGGCTTTATTAACCTTGACTTTGCCGACGTAACCACAATAATGAAGAGCGCAGGACTTGCGCACATGGGCGTTGGACATGCCACAGGCAAGGGCAAGGCTGAAGAGGCCGCAAAGTCTGCCGTCTCAAGCCCCCTTATGGAGACCTCGATCGACGGCGCGAGAGGCGTGCTTGTCAATATCACGGGCTCCATGGATATCGGACTTGAAGAAGTCGAAACCGCCGCAAATCTTGTTCAGTCCGCGGCTCATCCCGAGGCGAACATCATCTTCGGTGCCGCCTTTGACGACACGATGGACGACGAAATCCGCGTAACCGTTATCGCAACGGGCTTCGAGGACAAGGGTTCCAAGAAGGAAGTCAAAAAGACCGGTCTTTTCACAGGCGCTGCCCAGAACCAGCCCGCTGAGGAAGAGACAAAGCAGCAGGACGACGATCCCTTCGGCGATATCTTCAAAATCTTCAATAATAAATAACCAACAAAGGTTTTTATAACATTAGAGGACGGCAAAAGCCGTCCTCTAATGTTTGTTTTATCTGCGCTTTTTGATTATGGTCTGAAGCGCAGCACGCAAACGAGGCATTTTATCAGATATACCAGCGATATAATCATTAGTGTTACGAAAAAAGCTCCGAGGCCGACAAGTATTGCCGAGACAAGGCTTGCGGGAGAGAGAGCAATGGACAGTATAATCAATGTGACTACGACGGTTCCAAGCGCACCTAAGACCAGGCCGCTAATATCACCGCTGAAGCACTCTTTGATTTGATTAGTCCATAAAAGTCCGCATGCAACAAGCGACGCCAATACGAATCCTATAGTCAGAACTCCAAGCCTTAAGGCTATTCTGGCTGTAACACCAATTATGCCTGGAAACAGGCCTAAAGAAAAGATATATCCGGCTGCAATTCCGATAATCACGCTTATAAGCAGTGAAAGCCAGCTGCAAGTCTTGAGACTGCATTTATTACATGAATTCATATCAACCAATCCTTTTTTTCGAACATAGCTTTTTATCCTATGCTCACTATCATAATATGCGTAAGCCGGATTTTTGCGCATGAAAAAGACAAGCAAAATGCAGCCCAAGGTTATGGGCTGCATTTTGCAGGGCATCGATTATGTTTTTATATGTGTTTATGTGTTCAGGCGCATTGCGATTATAATGCATCTTATCAGAGCTATAAGAGAAATAATCATAAGCGTAAAGAAAAACGCCAGCAGGCCCACAATAATAATTACCGGCAAACATATTATGATGCCGATTGAGAGCAATATTATGGCCAGGATTATTGTGCCGAATATTCCGATAAGAAGGCAGCGAATACCCCGGCGCAGGCATTCGTTAAGAGGATTTGTAAACGAGATTGCCCCGAAGATAAGCGCAAGCTCAACAAATATTAAGGTCAGCACAGCGATTGCGAGAACAATCCATACTCCCGTTGCAAGAGAAGCAAACACATTAAACGCGAACAATACTCCGACAATAATGCCCACAAGCAAGCTTATGAATATGCCGATACAGCACCATGCCAAATTAAAGCATTTTACGGATGAGTTCATAATAAGGTCACTCTTTTCTAAAATAATCAGCCGCTCGATACATGATATGAATGATTGATTGAATGTGTCACTTTAATCGGTTTATATGAGAAAATATTTAATTTTAATGATAAAAAAAGTGAAAAAAACACTTGACTCTGACGTAACGTCATAGCTTATTATAAGGTCATGGGAGGCGATAGAATGCAAACGAAAACGAGAAAGCAGGTAAGCGAGGTGTCTAGGCTCACAGGTCTTTCGGCGAGAACGCTACATTATTATGACGAAATCGGGCTTTTAAAGCCCTCTTATGTCGCCGAAAGCGGCTACAGGTATTACGATGAGGGCGATATTGGGGCGCTTCAGCAAATAATGTTCTTCCGCGAGCTCGAATTTCCGCTGAAGGAGATAATTGAAATAATGAGCTCGCCAGAATTCGACAAAGCCGAGGCCTTGAAGCGACACAAAAGGATATTGCAGCTAAAGCAGAAGCGAATTGAGGAGCTAATCATGCTGACCGAAAATATAATTGAAGGAGTTGATAAAATGAGCTTTAAGGAATTTGATATGAGCGAAATTGAGGCGGAGCAAAAGAAGTACGCCGAAGAGGTCAAGGAGAGATGGGGCGGTACCAAGGCTTACGCAGAAAGTCAGAAAAAAGCCGCGGGATACGGCAAAGAGCAGTGGGCAAGCATAAGTGGGGAAGCCGACGAGATATTTAAGGCCTTCGCTGAAAACAGAAGGAAAGACCCCACTGATGCCGCACTTCAAGCGCTTGTAGAGCGTTGGAGAGCCCATATAAGCCGCTTTTACTACGAATGTACACCGGATATACTGTCGGGTCTTGGAGAGATGTACGTCTTTGACGAGC
>CAYQMY010000272.1:0-2579 GCA_964418735.1 uncultured Oscillospiraceae bacterium
GCTCTTTCACGGCTCTCCGCAAGTCCCTTTTGATGAACTAGCATATCTATTCTGACTTTACTCATGTATATTTCCTCTAAGCAGCTTTTCTGCCTCTTCCGCGACGCTTTCACCGTCAATGCGGCAGTATTTATAGAGCTCGCTCATGCTGCCCTGCGGTATAAACCTGTTTCCGATATTCTGAAGCCTGTGCTTTTTGGGCATGCAGCCGCGTTCAGCAAGCTCTATTACTATTCTTCCGCCGACCGCGCCATCGCTTATGCACTCCTCCGCGACCATAAGACAGTTTGTTTTAGCCGTTGATTTTATTATCGGCTCAATGTCCAGAGGCAATATCTGTCCGATTTTCAGCACCTCGGCGCTTATTCCTCGCTGCTCGAGAATATCAGCCGCGTGAAGCGCGCAGTTCACCATCGTTCCGTATACCGCTATCGTAATATCGCTGCCTTCGCGCAAAATGACTGTATCGAGGCCAGCGTCTCCCGTATAACGGCCTTCCCTGCCTCTCGGATATCGCACGGCCACCGGTCCGCTGACCTTATAAAGCGCATGCTCAAGCATGGTTTCAAGCTCTTTTCTGCTAGCAGGACAAAGAATGGTCATGTCGGGCACGCCCGACAGAAAACTCACATCAAAAATGCCGTGATGCGTCTCACCGTCTTCGCCGACCAGCCCAGCCCTGTCTACCGCAAAGACCACATGCAGCTTCTGTATGGCTACATCGTGCAGCAGCATATCGTATGCGCGCTGAAGAAAGGTTGAATAAACCGCAAAAACAGGTATTAGCCCCTGCTTTGCCATGCCCGCAGCCATCGCGGCTGCATGCTGCTCGGCAATGGCGACGTCGAAAAACCTTTTAGGAAAGCGCTTGGCAAACTCCGTCAGCCCCGTCCCCGATTCCATCGCCGCCGTAATCGCGCAGATACGCTCATCCTTTTCGGCAAGCCCGCATATGGCATCCCCAAAGGTGTCCGAAAAGCAGTCCGAAGCCGGCTGTCCGATGCCAGTCTCGGGATTGAACTTGCCGACACCGTGGTAGCAGTTCGGCGCTTCCTCGGAAAAGGAGTAGCCCTTGCCCTTGACCGTCGTAACGTGTATGAGCGCCGGAACCTTAAGGTTTTTGGCCCATCTCAGATAATGCGTTAGCCTTTCAATGTCATGCCCGTCGACAGGGCCAAGATAGTGAAACCCCATCTCTTCAAAAACGGTGCAGTGCAAAATCGCCTCTTTGATAAGAGCCTTGAGCTTATGTGTGAAACGATATATCGCCTTGCCGCCGGGTATTCTGCCGGTCACACGCCGATACCAAAGCTTAAACGAGTAATATGAGGGCTTTATTCGCTGGTGCGACAAAAGGCTCGCCATACCGCCGACATTTTTGGTAATCGACATGCCGTTGTCGTTGAGGATAACAACAAGAGGCTCTCCGCTCTCTCCGGCGTCGTTGAGCGCCTCATAAGACAGCCCACCAGTTAGTGCGCCGTCGCCTATGAGAGCAACAACATCATATTTTTCGCCCAAAAGCGTTCTCGCTCTCGCCATACCAAGGGCGACGGAGATAGAGTTTGAAGCGTGCCCCGCTATGAAAGCGTCATGAACGCTTTCGGAAGGCTTGGGAAAGCCCGAAACGCCGCCAAGCTTCCTAAGACCCTTAAAGGCCTCACGCCTTCCGGTGAATATTTTGTGTACATAGCTCTGGTGTCCGACATCAAAAACCAGTCTGTCCTTTTCCGTGTTATATACGATATGTAAGGCGGTTAAAAGCTCTACCGTGCCTAAATTGGACGCAAGATGACCGCCGGCAGAGGATACACTGCCGACCAAAAATTCTCTCAGCTCCGTGCAGAGCTGATTTAGTTCTGATTTATTAAGCTTGGAAAGATCCCAAGGGGATTCGATATTTTCTAAGATGCCCACAATTTCCTACCTTGATCAACCATTATCCCATTAAAGAGAAGCTGTCTCCTCTTTAATGGGATAGCAGTATTAAATTCAGTCATGCCATTTTACCAAACCCGAACCGATATTACAATAAAAATATTCATTATATTCATATGTTCAATGAATATTTACAATTCATATTTTTTTATCAGCTCTGACCTTTTCAAGAATTAATGTCTGCTGAATAATTCGCTGGCAGCGAATTATTCAGCAGACATTAATTCTTGACGCAAGTAGAAATGCGACTTTTTTTGAGTAATAATTTCCACATTGTGGTATATACTTTCTTTTAGATTGCGGTAGCACCATGCAGGCATGCTCTGCGCTTAGCGCAGAGAAAGGACAGTACATATGATGAAAAAATCAGAGCTTTTTCAGGACGTATATACGAATTTCAGAAGAATAATGCGTTCTCAGGACGGCCTTGTAAACAAGCAGCTCAAAAAGGTTCTAATGGACAAGACCGTTTCCGAAACCGAAAAGATTGCCTGCGCCATCGTAATCTATAACGAATACGTTTCAATTACACATACAGCGGCGATAACCGAAATTCTCAGTCGTTTTATTGTTGTAGAAAACGATATTGATCTCAGCGACAAAGAGAGGGTCATACTCGAAATTATAAAAACCCTTAAGAC
>CAYQMY010000273.1:0-2540 GCA_964418735.1 uncultured Oscillospiraceae bacterium
GTTGGCTTTTTTGGAGTGGGTTTCGCCCACTCTTTTTAATTGTCATTATGTAAAGGATACGAGTATGAAAAAGGTTACGGAATTGGTAACGGAGCTTGCCCGCCCGGTTGCGGAAAAGCATGGATGTGAGCTTTGGAACGTGGAATTGGTAAAAGAGGCGGGGCAGTGGTTCCTGCGCGTTTACATTGATAAGGAGAGCGGAATCGATATCGCCGACTGCGAGGCGGTCAGCCGCGAGCTTGACCCAATTCTCGACGAAGCCGACCCGATATCGGAAAGCTATGTCTTTGAAGTGTCCTCGGCCGGAGCCGAAAGAGCACTTAAGCGCCCGTCCGATTTTGAGCGCTTTATAGGCAGCAATGTCGCGGCGCATCTGTACAAGCCGAAGGACGGCAAAAAGGAATACGTCGGCAAGCTTCTTTCATATAACGGCGGCGACGTTGAGATAGAAACCAAAAGTGGCGTGGTCGCGCTTAAAAAGAGCGAGGTTTCTCTCGTCAGACTGCGTATAGAGATTTAAGGCAACACCGCCGAGTTCGCGGCTTACGCCTTAAGTACGCGCTTGCTTGAATCTTTTCCGCCAAATCGTCCAAAAATGCTCGGAAATACACAAAGTATTCCCTGCGCTTTTTAGCCAATTTGACAAAAAATTTTACTGCGCAATCCCGCACTTAGAATTGTGCGGTGTTGCCTTAAGGAAACACACGCACAATTTTTGACCATTCTTTTTCATGGTCATTTTGTGCCTTGATATTCGAAAGGAATGGTCAAAAAAATGAACGCTGAGTTTTTTGCGGCAATTGAGGATCTTGAGAAGGAAAAAGGAATACCTAAGGATTACATGCTGGAGAGGATCCATCAGGCGCTGCTTGCCGCGTTTCGCAAGGATAATCCGGAGGAGGCTGCAAATGTCTCCGTTGAAATAGACGAAGCAAAGAAAAAAATTAGTATGTATGTCACAAAAACAGTCGTCGAGGAAGTGGAAGACCCCGCCACCGAGATTTCGCTCGAGCTCGCCAGAAAGAAGTCCGGCAGGCTGAACGTCGGCGACACCGTGCGTGAGGAAGTCGAGACCAAGCAGTTCGGACGCATAGCTGCTCAGGCGGCAAAGCAGGTCATTATTCAGGGTATCCGCGAGGCTGAGAGAGGCATAATATACGAGGAGTTCACCTCGAAGGAGCATGAGATACTGACCGGCGTGGTGACGAGAATCGATCCGCGCAAGGGAAGCGTATATATAAAAATATCGAGCAGCGCCGAAATTACCGAGGCCGTACTGCTCGCCGGAGAGCGCGTCAAGAACGAGGTGCTCAACGACGGCGACCGCATAAAGGTCTATGTTATCGAGGTCAGAAAGTCCACAAGAGGACCGCAGGTCATGATTTCGAGAACCCATCCGGGACTTGTCAAGCGCCTGTTTGAGCTTGAGGTGCCCGAAATATTTGACGGCACCGTAGAAGTCAAGAGCATCGCCCGTGAGGCCGGAAGCCGCACAAAGCTTGCCGTATGGTCAAACGACAAAGAGGTCGATCCCATCGGTGCCTGCGTCGGGCCGCGCGGAAGCCGCGTCGCTTCAATAGTTGACGAGCTCAGAGGCGAGAAGATAGACATAGTCAAATACAGCGAAAACCCCGAGGAATTTATCGCCGCTGCCCTTTCTCCTGCTGAGGTTTATAGCGTAACCGTGCTTGAGGAAGGCAAAAGCTGCCGCGTAATAGTTGCTGACAATCAGCTTTCTCTCGCCATAGGCAAGGAGGGGCAGAACGCCCGTCTCGCGGCAAGGCTGACGGGATATAAGATAGACATCCGTCCGGCCTCAGAGTTTTTAGACGCCAATAGAGCAAAATAATAATCGGAGGGCAGAAAGTGCAAAAAAAGACACCAATGCGCCAGTGCACGGGTTGCCGTGCGAATTTGGAAAAAAAGCAGCTCATCAGGGTTGTCAGAGCGCCGGACGGGGGAATCTCGCTTGACTTCAAGGGGAAAAAACCCGGACGCGGAGCCTACCTGTGCAAAAATCCCGATTGCCTTAAAAAAGCCAGAAAGTCAAAGGCACTTGAAAGAGCGCTCGAGACCGCCATACCCGAAGAGGTGTATGCTGAGCTTGAAAGGCAGATGGAGGCCGGAGATGAGTAAGGCGCTTGGTATGCTGGGTATCGCGCGAAAGGCGGGCAAGGTGGAGATTGGGGAGGAACAGTCCTCGATTGCCGCTCATTCCCGAAAAGCGAGGGCACTTTTAACCGCCGGTGACGCCGCCGAAAATACGGTGCGCCGGGTAGAAAACTCGGCGGAGAGCGCCGGAATACCGCATATGACGCTCCCCTGCACAAAGGAAGAGCTGGGAGCAGCGCTCGGAGTTAAGGCCTGCGCCGCAGTTGCGGTTACGGACGCGGGACTTGCCGCCAATATCGCGGAAAAGCTCGAGTCTGAAATGCCGGGCAAATATACGGAGGCTCTTGAGATGCTCTCAAGAAAGTCCGAAAAGATAGATCAGCGCAAAAAAGAAGCGCGCGCGCATGAGCGCAATTTGAAATCAGGTA
>CAYQMY010000274.1:0-2508 GCA_964418735.1 uncultured Oscillospiraceae bacterium
AGCTGAAATCCGTTTGTCAGGAACACCGTCAGAAACTGCTTTTCGCGTCTGGCCTGATTTAAAAAAGTATCCTGTAAGTTTGCACCGTTTGCCATAATATCCGTCTTCCTTTCTTTTTTTACGGACGGGACATAATCTCGCCGTCATGCGGATATTATACCATATTCTTCCAATAACGATGTCGAAAGCTGTAACCCTTTCTCAAAATCCGGCTCTTTTTTCCAAAATATCCAGTGTATTTCGGGGTCGCGTCTAAACCACGAAAGCTGACGCTTTGCGTAGCGCCTCGACTCCTGCTTTATCGTTTCGACAGCCTCCAAAATACTGCAATTGCCCTCTATTGCCCCCGCAAGCTCCTTATAGCCTATGGCCTGCATCGCTGTGCAGGTGGGAGGTATGCCGCTTTCAAGCAGCGTACGAACTTCGTTTTCAAGTCCCTGCTCCATCATTAAATCCACTCGCCGGTCTATGCGGCTGTAAAGCTCCGCCCTGTCCTCAAAGGTAAGGGCAATCTTCAGCGCGTCGTAGCGCTTAGGCAAGCTCTTCGTATCCCTGTCATGCTGCGACTTGGTCTTTCCGGTAAGCGAAAGGATTTCCAGCGCGCGGACGATACGGTTTTTATCGTTGGCGTGAAGCTTTGAAGCCGTTTCAGGGTCTTTTTCCTTTAAGATGCTGAGCATCGTCTCTCCGCCTAGCTCGTCATACTCCGCTCCTAGCCCGAGCCGAAGCTCCGAGCCTTCGGAAACCTCCGCAAAGCTCCGCCCCGAAACAAGGGATTCAATATACAGGCCGGTGCCGCCTACTATAAAAGGCAGCTTTCCGCGATTTAAAATATCGTCGGCACAGCTTGACGCCATCTCAACATAGCGCGAAACAGAGAAGTTATCACTTGGAGATACTATACCCATCAGATGATGCGGCACACCGCACATTTCCGATGCATCTGGCTTTGCAGTGCCGATATCCATGCCCCTGTATATCTGCATCGAGTCCGCGGAAACCACCTCTCCGCCGTTTTTTTGACACAGCAGGACTCCCAGCCTGGTTTTGCCCGTGGCTGTCGGCCCGGTTATGACAACTATCTTCGGCGGCATCGTGCTTCTCCTTCCGGCGGCTTATACATTCTATTAATTAGTTCTTAAGGCTGTTAAGCGGCGCGGGAATTCTTCCGCCTCTTGCTATAAACTCAGCACTTGACGAGGGGTGTACCGGCATAATCGGAGCCTTGCCGAAAAGGCCTCCGAAGTCCACGCAGTCTCCCGCAGCCTTGCCCGGAATTGGGAGTATGCGAACAGCTGTAGTCTTTTGGTTCACAACTCCTATCGCCGCCTCGTCCGCAATTATCGCGGAAATAGTCTCAGCGCTTGTGTCTCCTGGAATCGCTATCATATCAAGTCCGACAGAGCAGACGCAGGTCATTGCTTCGAGCTTTTCGAGGGTCAGAAGACCCCTTTCAGCTGCTCTTATCATTCCGGCGTCCTCGCTGACCGGGATAAAGGCTCCCGAAAGGCCTCCGACGTGGCTTGATGCCATTACTCCGCCCTTCTTAACCGCGTCGTTTAACAGCATGAGTGCGGCGGTAGTACCGTGAGTTCCGACGCTTTCAAGACCCATATCTTCGAGAATATCCGCAACGCTGTCACCGATTTCGGGTGTGGGTGCAAGCGATAGATCAACAACGCCAAAGGGCACACCCAGACGCTTTGAAGCCTCCTGCGCGACCAGCTGACCCATGCGGGTGATGCGAAAAGCGGTCTTTTTAATTGTCTCGGCAACCTCGTCAAAGGGTTGTCCCTTGCAGGCCTGAAGAGCGTGATGTACAACACCCGGCCCGCTGACGCCGACGTTTATAACACACTCGGGCTCGCCAGTGCCGTGGAAGGCACCTGCCATAAACGGATTATCCTCAACAGCATTAGCGAAAACAACGATTTTGGCACAACCGAAGCCGTTGTCGTGCGCTGTAAGCGCCGCAGTTTTTTTAATTATTCGGCCCATTTCGGCAACCGCGTTCATGTTTATTCCGGCGCGGGTTGTTGCAATGTTTACGCTCGAGCATACGCGTTCGGTCGTCGCGAGAGCCTCCGGAAGCGCACGCAGAAGCTTTGCGTCACCTTTGGTGCAGCCCTTGTGGACAAGTGCCGAATATCCGCCAATGAAGTTAACGCCGACGGCCTTAGCGGCGCGGTCAAGCGCAACGGCAATCGGAACAAAATCCTCCGTCTCACAGCTTTCCGCCACAAGAGCGGCAGGCGTTACTGAAATGCGCTTGTTAACTATCGGTATTCCAAACTCGCGCTCGATCTGCTCTCCAGTTTTAACAAGGTTTTCGGCGTACTTCGTTATCTTATCGTATATTTTATCGCAGCAGGCCTTGATATCGGGATGCGCACAGTCGCGCAGCGATATTCCCATGGTTATCGTGCGTATATCAAGGTGCTGCTGGTCTATCATTTCTATGGTCTGTAGGATTTCACCCGAATTAATCATTTAAACCTCCATTTGCTT